>SXZD01000129.1 GCA_005788065.1 Burkholderiales bacterium | reverse complement strand
GCTCGTGACGAAACATCGGGCCGGTGTACCACAGGCGTTTAGGGCCCTCATGCAGCAGATTGTGCTGGATGACGGCACGCACCACGCCTGCGGTGTTTTCGGGACGAAGCGTGAGCTGCTCACCGTTCAGGGAGTCAGTAAAGGAGTACATCTCTTTTTCGACAATATCGGTCACCTCGCCGATACCGCGGCGAAACAGGGGCGTGTGCTCAAGCACCGGAGTACGCAGACCCCGGTAGCCGTAGCTGCGCAGCCAGTCGCGCAGCAACAGTTCCAGCATTTCCCAGTGGGCGCACTCGTTGGGCAGAATGTCGTTCATGCCTTTGACGGCCCGCAAGCGGTCCGAACGCGCGGTTTCAGCGCGCTGCGGCGCGGGAGACTCAGATTGGGGGGATAGGCTCATGAAGAAAAAACAGCTGAAAACGGGTTGGGCAGATTGCAAACCGCCTATTGTCCACGATTATGGATTTGTTTGCTCGGCAGCCTGTCCGTAACGGCGTTTGACATACGCTTCCACGACTTGCTGGAACTCTTCAGCGATGCCCTCGCCTTTCAGGGTCATGGCACGTTCGCCATCAATGAAAACCGGAGCCGAGGACGCCTCGCCCGTGCCGGGTAGCGATATGCCGATATTGGCATGACGGCTTTCCCCGGGTCCGTTGACCACACAACCCATGACAGCCACCTGCATGGTTTCGACGCCGGGATAACTTGCCTTCCAGACAGGCATCTGCTGACGCAGGAAGGTTTGGATCTTGTCTGCCAACTCCTGGAAGAACGTACTGGTGGTGCGGCCACATCCGGGACAAGCCACCACCTGCGGCGTGAATGCTCGCAGACCCATGGTTTGCAGGATTTCCTGCCCGACGACGACCTCGCGCGCACGGTCGCCACCCGGTTCGGGTGTCAGCGAGAAGCGGATGGTGTCACCGATACCTTCCTGCAGAAGGATGCCCAACGCAGCAGTGGACGCCACGATACCTTTGCTGCCCATGCCTGCCTCTGTGAGGCCAAGATGCAGAGGATAATCACAGCGACGGGATAGCTCGCGATACACCGCCACCAGGTGCTGTACCTGACTGACCTTGCAGGACAGCACGATCTGGTTGCCCGGCATGCCCAGACGCTCTGCTTCGCGTGCGCTGGAAATGGCGGACTCGATCAGCGCGGCGTACATCACCTGCTGAGCCGTCAGCGGCTGGGGACGCGCTGCGTTTTCATCCATGAGACGGGCCAGCAACGTCTGATCCAGACTACCCCAGTTCACACCGATACGTACCGGTTTGTCGTGGAGGCAGGCCAGTTCGATCATGCGGGCAAAATTGCCCTCGCGACTGCGGGACGTTCCCACGTTACCCGGATTGATCCGGTATTTGGACAGCGCTTTGGCACAATCCGGAAAGTCAGCGAGCAGTTGATGGCCGTTGTAATGGAAGTCCCCGCACAGCGGAACATCGATACCCATGCGGTCAAGCTGGTTGCGGATGGCCGGCACTTCGCGTGCCGCGTCCGCGTTGTTGACGGTGATGCGGACGATCTCCGACCCGGCCTGCGCCAACTCCTTGACCTGTATGGCAGTTGCAATGGCGTCGGCTGTATCGGTGTTGGTCATGGACTGCACGACCACGGGGGCATCGCCCCCCACCTTGACCAGACGCCCGCCCCAGCGCACCAGCACCTGACGGGTCACGCGGCGCGAAAGTGGCGCATCGGCTATGGGTTGCGCAAACAGCGCGCTGCAGATTTGACTGCTCATGGGCAACAAGAAGAGTTATTCGATCACGAAACGGGCTACGTCATCTTTGGTGTGGGGCGCAAGATCATAAGGCCGACCACGGTACTCCATGCGCACAGCACGGGCATTACCGATGATGACCTTGAACGGAGGATTGCCCTCGATCACCTTTTCTGTGTTGCCAGCGTTCAATTGGGCCATGAGGACATGTCCGTCCCGATCACGGATGGTGATATACGCCCGGTCAGAAAACGACATGCGGATACGCTGCGGACCGGATGCAGCCGCCGCTGGCAACGAGGGCACGACAGAAGGAGGTGCTGCTGCAGGCGATGCCGGTGCGGATGTCGCTGTAGCCGGGGCAGAAGGCGTTTTGGCAACAGTCGTTGCCCGGGACGCTACCGGTACCGCTGGGGCTGCGGGTGCCACAGGCGCCGCAACTGCGGCAGGTGCGGCGGGTGCGGCTTGAGCAGGCTGTGGAGGGCTGGCAGGTGCAGCCTGCTGAACGGGTGCCTGAGGCGTAAGCACCTGAACGGGTCCGGCAGGCGGCTCGGTCGGCTGCGCCGGCACCATGATGGTTCCGGGCGGGAAAGCGGGTTCCGATCCGGAAGCGGGTGCCGCCCCGGGCTGACCGGCAGGAATGCGCTCGGCCATGACGGGCGGAGGGGACACAATCTGCTCAACAGGCGCGACGGCTGTGACGGCACCGGGCTTGACAGGAGATCCGCCACCGGGCGCGAACAGGTAAACCAGCAGACCGATGACCAGCGCAAGCAGGCTGTATTTCACCAGACGGCTGTCCGCTGCCGGTTCTGTGCTGAGCGCACCAAAATTGTAATCAACCGACACGGTGTCGCGACGGGGACGGTCAGCCCCCTCTTCCTCTTCGGCATCTGCCTGACGCTGTGCGGCCACTGTGGGCGACACTTTCATGGCGGGCAGGCCGGCCACGTCCTTGCGGTCAGCATTCAGCGCCACCAAGGAGTTGACCACCTGATCGGCGTCCAGCCCCAGAAAACGCGCATAACCCTTGATGAATGCCCGTGCGTAACCGCCGGGGGGCAACCCATCCAGCGAGTCAGATTCCATGGAACGAATCTGCGTGGGCATCATTTTCAGACTCTCGCAAACATCGTCAATGGACAGACCCATGCGCTCGCGCGCAGCGCGCATCATGTGTCCTGGCGACCCTCCCTCCACCACGGTGAAGATCTGCTGGGGCGTTCTCGCGGGTTCCATGCTCATTTCCAGTTAGGTGAGAACTTGAAGTTCTTCATGATGATTGTGATACAGACGGATTGATTGTATGGCTTTTTATGAAACTTAGGACGTGCGCCCCGGCACCCACTGCACAATTTTTTCGGATTGGGACCGTTCTGCCAGACGGGTGCGGTCCTTGATGTCGCCCGCCAACTGCCCGCAAGCCGCGTCAATATCGTCGCCGCGGGTCTTGCGCACGGTGGTGACAATGCCCGCCGCAGACAGGCGCTCGACAAAACGGCTGATACGATCGTCGCGCGAACGCAACAGACCAGACTCAGGGAAGGGATTGAAGGGGATCAAATTGAGCTTGCAGGGTACATGCCGTGCAATACCGATCAACTCCTGGATATGACTGTCGCGGTCGTTGACGTCCTGAAGCATCACGTATTCGAACGTGATGAACGGTCTGGGCGCATGGTCCAGGTAGCGCAGACAGGCATCCAGGAGTTCGCGTAACGGATATTTTTTGTTCAGCGGGACAAGTTCGTCGCGCAGGTTGTCATTGGGCGCATGCAAGGACACGGCCAGTGCTACCGGACAGTCCTGCGACAAGCGATCCATAAATGGCACAACCCCGCTGGTTGAAACCGTGACCCGTCGCCGGGACAGGCCGTAGGCATGATCATCGAGCATGAGCTTGAGTGCAGGCACCAGTTGCTCGTAGTTCAACAGAGGCTCACCCATGCCCATCATGACGACATTGGTGACAATGCGCTCGCCTTTGGTATCAGCGCCCAGCAAACGGTTGGCCAACCAAAGCTGTGCCACGATCTCTGCGGCAGAGAGGTTACGGGCAAAACCCTGCTTGCCGGTAGAACAAAAACGGCAATTGACTGCACAACCCGCCTGCGACGACACACACAAGGTACCGCGGTCGGTTTCAGGGATGAAAACGCTTTCGACTGCGTTGCCCTGCCCGACATCAAACAGCCATTTGCGGGTGCCGTCCCGGGCTGTGTTGTCATGGATGATGCCCGGTGTCTGGACACAGGCCACAGCCGGCAGCTTTTCGCGCAGACTTTTGGCCAGGTCTGTCATGCCGGCAAACTCGGATACACCGTTTTTATGAAGCCAACGGGCAAGTTGACGGGCACGAAACGGCTTTTCGCCGATTTCACCGCAAAATGACTCCAATTGGGGAACGGAAAGCCCCAGCAGATTGGTCAGTTGTGCAGAAGCAGACATAGTGGAGCCAATATGCCATTAAAAGGCCGGCGGACAAAGAACCTTCATCCGCCGGTCCTGATCGGGCGTTTACAGCAGCGTACCGTCGGCAGGCTGATTAACGTGCGTAGACGTTGAGAGCCGGGAAGAAATAGGCCACTTCGATGGCTGCATTTTCCAGCGAGTCGGAGCCGTGAACGGCGTTGGCGTCGATGC
>SXZD01000012.1 GCA_005788065.1 Burkholderiales bacterium | reverse complement strand
TTCATCGACTCGCGGTTTATGCTCCACGTTTCCTTCCCACGCTCGGTCACCCTCACGCAGTTACGTTTCACTTCGCTCACTGTGACCAGCTCGCGGCGGGACTTGCACCCGCAGGTGTGCGCCCATGCTGGGCGCACAAAATACCCGCAGTCGCTTGCGCGCTGCGGGCTCTCATCTCGCTGGCTTGATGCAACTACGGCGAGACTGGCGCTACGTTGTGCTTTTCAAAAATGCGTTTGATACTGCCATCGGCCAACAAGTCATTGACTGCCTGTTGAACGGCACGGGCCAATTCGGTATTGCTGCGTTTGACCGACATCCCCACAACCCAACCCTGACGGGGCATGCGGGTAAACGGCGCATCAACAATCTCGAAATCGGCATTGCCCATCACAGCGGCTTCGACCTGTGACTTGTTGCCCACCACGGCAGCCAGTTTGCCTGACTTCAGGTCCGCCATCATCTCCGGCAGCTTTTCATAGATGCGGGCGTCGTCGCGATACTTGCCGTTGTCCTCGCTCATGAACACCCACGCACCGAGTGAAATTTTCTCGACACCGACCGCTTTGCCCTGCAATGACGGCAGGCCGTTCCATTGGTTGACCGCAGAGCGGCGAATGGCAATCTTGAGGGTATCGCGATAGTAGGGCGCAAAAATTTCGACTCGGTCGTTGGCTGCCATCAACTGACGGTCAACCGGCACATGCAGGAGTACATCGGCCGGACCATAGCCCAGGTAATGCCCCTTCCACACCATGTTGCGCAGGTCATCATTGACGTTTTCACCGGCGGGAAACGGCAACAGACTGAGCTTCAATCCCAGCTTGTCTGCCACCGCCCGACCGATCTCCACATCAATGCCCTGCCCCTGATCGGAAAACGGAAAATTGTCGTTGTAAACGGCCACTTTCAAAACACCCGTGGCACGTATTTTTTCAAGGTCAGATGGCTGAGCCAACGCAGGCATCGACCGCAGCAGGGCCAAAGCCGATGCCGCACCGAACAACCTGCGACGCAGTCGCAACCGTGCATCGGACGCAGCTGGTGAAGCTATGTCGGACACAATGCCGCCAACGAAAGAGTCAAGCTCTGAGGACAAGTTTCCCATTGCAACTTTCAAATCCGAAAAGTGACAGAAAAAGCAGTACTTAAAACGCGCTGATTACTTGGATGCCGTGCGACGTGTGTCCAGGTAGGCCTTGATCGCCCAGACGGCTTCCTGTTGCAAAATGCCCTCGAACGGTGGCATGTAGACTGCACCATTGCGTACTTTGCCGCGTCGGACAGACTCGGCATAGTACTGGTCAATTTCGCCAAAGCACTGCGCTTTGCGGGTTTCATTTTTCAGACCGAGGCAATCACGGTCCAACATGCGCAGATCCGGCGCAATACCGCCGCTGATAGCCTCCAGACCATGACAGCGTGCACAGTTCTGGTTGTACGCAGAGCTGCCGATACGGACCGCTTCTGCGTTGCCCACGTACGGATTCTTGTTCTTCCAGTCGGCGCCCAGTTGCGGCAGTGATTTGGTATCCACCGCTTGTGGGGTCACGTCGCCATGGGCCATGGCAATCGACACGGCGCCAAAAACAAGGCTTGCAGCAAACAGGCTGCGGACAACACGGCGGTTCAAAAAGCTTTTCATCGTACAACTCCAAAACAAAAGTCAAAGTGGTTATGGTCGATAAGGACCCACGCAAAGGTCATGCCAACCACCGATCCAGTCCGCCCCGATAACCCTTGATACATGCAACAACACGCAGGAACGGGCACGTGCATCAAACCCGTGTTGTTTGACTTGCGCAAAGTTGGAGTGAGTGCTCTAATCGCTTCAGTCATGCAACACATACAGTGTTCAAAAACGGTACAGAAGGTACAGCACATGGTGGTTGTGCGCACGTAAAACCACAGCGATTCACCTGTAAAAAATATAAAAACAAAAGCAATCCCCCTGGAGGCAACATGGCAGTGACGGCACCCCATGTGCGTGTCAACGCTCCGGACGGCGCTGCGCGCGCGTCATTGGGCAGTCTGGACACGCGCACCGCATACACCTACGGCCAAGCTGGCACGCTTTCTGCTGAAGCTTCGATCATCATGATCAAAGAGTCACACGAACGCAGCTCAGCATTCGGTTTGGATCCCAATGCCGAGCCTGACTACACACCGGTACGCGGCGACGCCTTGTCGACCATGCTCGACCGCAATCGCGCGCTCTACACGCACGCCCTGCCCGTCATGGAAACCCTGTACGAGCAGATCATCAACACGCACAACCTGATCGTATTGACCGACTCCAGCGGTCTGATTCTCCACAGCCTTGGCGACTCGGATTTCATGGCAAAAGCCGACCGTGTTGCACTGCAAACCGGGGTGGCCTGGTCGGAGGAAAGCAAAGGCACCAATGCGATCGGTACTGCACTGGTTGAGCAGCGGGCTACGCTGGTACACGGCGACGAGCATTACCTGACCGCCAATCACTTCCTGACCTGTTCCGCGTCCCCGATTTTCAATCACATGGGTCAGGTCGTTGGAGTACTGGACGTATCAGGCGACAAAAACAGTTTTCACAAGCACACCATGGGTCTGGTGAGAATGTCGGCCCAGATGATTGAAAACCAGATGTTTGCTGCCGAATTTGCAGACAGCATCACATTGCACTTTCACAGCCGCCCTGAATTCATCGGCACCCTGATGGAAGGAATGGCATCATTCAGCCCCAGTGGCAAATTCCTGTCTGCCAATCGCAGCGGTATGTTCCAGCTCGGCTTGCCCCTTGCAGCACTGCAAACCCACACGTTCAGCTCCCTGTTCGGCATGCCCATATCGGCTTTGATCGACCATCAGCGCACAGCACAGGCCGGTTACATGACCATGTGTCTGCACAGCGGCGTACGTGTGTTTGCAAAAGCCGTCATGCACATGCCCAAGATGTATTTTGCAGACAGCCGGCAGGATCGGGGCGCGGGCAGAATCAATGAAGTTGAGGTTGATGGAGCACCCGATCTGGGTTCAGCAGATAACCGGGGCGCTGCCGAGGCTCGCGAGTTTGGCAGACCGCCGCGCGACCAGTACGGCGCCCGACCACGAAAGGCGCTGAGCCTGTCGACCCTGAACACCGGCGATGCTCAAATCGCCAGTGTGATCCAGAAAGTGGGCAAAGTACTGGGGCGGGACATACCGATTTTGATTACGGGTGAAACCGGTACCGGTAAAGAACTTCTGGCTCAGGCGATCCACAACGATTCACCACGCAGCGCCCATCCGTTCGTAGCAGTCAACTGCGCATCCATACCCGAAACCCTGATTGAATCCGAACTGTTCGGCTACGAGGAAGGGGCTTTCACCGGCGCAAAGCGCAAAGGCAGTAACGGCAAGATCCTGCAAGCCAACGGTGGCACCCTCTTTCTGGATGAAATCGGCGACATGCCCCGCAACCTGCAGGCGCGCTTGCTGCGGGTGCTGCAGGAGCGCGTGGTTACACCGCTGGGCAGCAACCGCTCGATTCCCGTCAATGTTGCACTGGTGTGTGCTACGCACCGCAACCTGCGGCACATGATCACCACAGGTGATTTCCGTGAAGACCTCTACTACCGGCTCAACGGACTTGTAGTGAAACTGCCACCGCTGCGCGAACGCAGCGATATTGAACTGGTCATCCGAAAAGTATTGGTTGAGGAAAGCGACGGCCCCCAATACGGCGTGGCGCCCGATGTCATGGAGTTGTTCAAACAGCATTCATGGCCCGGTAACCTGCGACAATTGATCAACCTGCTGCGCACCAGCATGGTCATGGTTGAAAGCGATAACGTCATCCGGCGCGAGCACCTGCCAGACGACTTCCTTGAGGACTTCGCAAAAGGCAGCCATGCAGGCGCATACCCGGCCTTCAGCGCGCAAGCCGGCATGAATATGCATCAGCATGGCGAATCGATGCCGACCCAACAGCATTCTGCACAGCAGACCGCACAGCAGGTCAACCAGACGCAACAGGCAGCGCAGGCAGGGACCTCCCCGCTTTCAGCGCAGCTGCATGCCGCGGGCTCCACCGACACAGGTACTGCGGCCAGCCTTGAGGATGCGGAGATTTCAATCATCAAACGCACACTGGAGACGTTGGGTGGCAACGTGTCTGCTGCGGCGCGCGTGTTGGGTGTTTCACGCAACACCATCTATCGGAAAATCACTTCAATGACGTCTGGTTCATGAAAGTCACTCAAGCGTCTGCCCACGTCTCACGTGCGGGACTGCTCAAGGCCGTCACAGCACTCGTATGTGTACTGACGGCAAGCGCAGCGGTTGCCGCACCGTTTGCCTATGTACCCAACGAGAAAAGCGGCACCATTTCCATCATTGATTGCGCCACCGACACCGTCGTGCGCACTGTACCCGCAGGCACCAAACCGCGGGGACTCGCGGTACTGGACCGGTTAAACCGTCTGTATGTCAGCGACCAACCCAACAATGCACTGGTGGTCATTGATCTGGCGCAGGACAAGGTCATTGAAACGATCGCGCTGGGCGAATCGCCAGAGGGTGTCTCCGCAGCACCCGGCGGGCAGTACATCATCGCAGCCAGCGAGGTCAGCAACGCCATCAGTTTCATCGACCCGGTGAGCAAGAAGAAACTGTTTGCGGTCAAGACGCGCGGTGAAAACCCCGAGCATGCGGTGTTCTCCGTCGATGGCAAATGGGTTTATGTCAGCGCCGAAGAGGCCGACACAGTGGACATCATTGATGTAGCACAGCGCAAGCAGGTCAACAGTATCAAGGTCGGCAAGCGTCCACGTGGCATCGGCTTTTTACCCAATGGCAAAACAGCTTACGTTGCCTCCGAATTGGCCAACACGGTTTATGCCATTGATGTGGCAACCCAAAAAGTAGTGGCCAGCATTCCGGCGGGCAACTTCTCCAACGGCATTGCCGTGGCACCGGACAGCAGTCGCGTTTACGTATCAAACGGCAAGGACGCATCCGTCTCCGTGATCGACACGGCTACCAACACCATCATCAAAACACTGGCGGTGGGTAAGCGTCCGTGGAACATGGCCATCACACCGGACGGCAAAAAACTCTATGTCGCCAATGGCCGATCCAACTCGGTCAGCGTGATCGATACCGAGCGGCTTGAAACCGTCGGAGAGATTGCGGTGGGTGAAATGCCTTGGGGTGTTGTGGTTCACTGAACCGGCACAACGTCACGCATCCAAAAAACAGAACGATCCGGACGCAATTGACATGAGAACTTCCACGCACACACCACGTCGCGAAGACGCAGACCGACTGTTGCTGCTGTGGATGGCGTTTAGCGGTCTGCTGCTGTTTGGCTACTACATGCTGTGGGTCAATGGCGTGTGGAAAACGCTGCTTGAAGCAGACCCGACTGGCATTACCGCATTGACGGTTGTTGTGTTCACCTGCAGCACGGCATGGGTGGGTTTTCGTATGGTGCATCTGCGAGGCGAACACAAGGCGCTCCTGCATGCGCGAACGAACGGCGGCGCATATGCTGGCTCAACCCGCGGCGCCAGTGCCATCAGTCGTTATCTTCAAGACAGCTCGCCGCAGCTAAATGCGGATGCGGGACTGCTGACGCAGGTATTGGCCGACCGCCTGCACGGACCCAATGAGTTCATGTGGTGGGTCAACGGCATCCAGATCAAACTGGGTTTGCTGGGCAAGGTGGTCGGGTTCTCCATTCTTGCCATCCAGATTTCGCAAGTGGAAAACTTCGATCCCAGCCAAACGGCCAATTTGCTCAAGACGCTCACCGGCGGATTGAGCATTGCACTGCTCACCACTGCCGTGGGTTTGGTGACCAACATGCTGCTGGGCTTGCAACTGGCACGCATCGACAGACTGGTGGACGGCTTGCTTGCAGACACGGTCGAGTTTACGCAGACGCGCAACACCCGATAGCAAACGGCAGAGACGGAAAACCGCACAACATGGCCTTTGGACGCAAACCCCGCGAGACGGAAGTCGATCCGTTCTACGACATGTTGTTCAACATCCTGATCGCCTTCGTCTTCTGTTTCATCCTGGCACTGCTGGCCATGAATCCGAACGCCAAGAAAACCGGCGAGATAAAAGCAAAGGCAGAGTTCATCATCACGGTCACCTGGCCAGATAACAATCCGAATGATCTGGACACCTGGGTGGAAGACCCCAATGGAAACCGTGTGTGGTTTCGCCAGCGCGAGGCCGGCCTCATGCATCTTGACCGGGACGACCGCGGCTCTGTGGGCGATACGCTGCTGGTCAATGGCAAAGCCATCACCAATCCTTTGAATCAGGAAGTGGTGACCATCCGCGGCGTAGCGGCCGGCGAGTATGTGATCAATGTGCAGTACTACGAAAGCCGCGACCGTGAACCGGTCGAGGCCACCATCTCGGTGGTCAAGGTCAATCCGGTAGCCACCGTGGTTTTCTATGGCACGGTGGATCTGGCCATGAAGGGCGCAGAAGCCACGGCGGCCCGCTTCACGCTGGACGCAGACGGCAACGTTACCAACGTCAACACAATTCCGAAAAAACTGGTTGAGACACTATGACCGACTACACCCTCCCCCTCACGCTGCTTTATGTGGTGCTGGCTTTTCTGCTGCTGTGCCTGTGCCTGTTCACGCCATGGCGGCTGTGGGTGAAGGCGGGCATGATCGCCGTTGTGACAGGCAGTTATTTTTTCGCACAAGGGGCATTCATGAACATGCGTGGCTGGCCCTCCTATGAGCAACTGCCGCGCAAGTTCGTACTGCTTGCATCTGTGATTGAGGAACCCAACAAGGAAAAGGGCAGCAAAGGCGCCATCTATGTCTGGGTCAATGGTCTGGAAGAAAACCGGCTGGTACCCCAGCCCCGCGCCTACAAAGTACCCTACCAGAAAGAATTCCATGCCTCACTGAATGAAGCCAACCGCAAGATCCGCCAGGGCATCAACCAGATCGGCAGCACGGAGGCGCCAGCGGGATCTGGCGCGATGGGGTGGCTGAAACTGGCAGCAGATCCCAATGCAAAAATAAAGATATCCGATGCACCTGCCCCGCAACTGCCGGAGAAGTGACATGACACACTCAGGCATGCAAAGACACCCGACGCAACAAAAACCAGACTGCATGTCGGGGGGCGTTTCACCCGCAAAAGTCAGGTCAGGCGGGCTTGCAGTACTGCTGGGCTGCACCTTGCTGATGGGGTGCAGCAAACCGCCGGGCGCCGATTATTTTCCGGTCACTGAGGGCTCACGCTGGCTCTACAAAGTGATCAGCGAAAAGGACAACACGACCGAGATAAGCGAGCAACAGCTTTCCATCAACCGGGTGTCCACATGGGATGGAAAGACCATCATCGTTCGTCGCAGTGAGGTGGCCGACAATATCGGCATTGAATACTGGCTGCGCCCCACCGACAAAGGGATTGAGCGCATCGCGCAGCAGGTTGATCTGCAGGAGCGTGCCATGCTGGACGACAAGCCGCGCACAGTCCTGAAATTTCCTCTCAAGCAGGGCGAATCATGGATTGTGCCGACCGTACCGTTTGCCATCATGCGCACCAATGAAAACCCGCGTGAGCTGAAGTACTCCAAGACGCTGCTGATGACCCACACGGTTGAACGCATGGACGCGACGGTCACAGTGGCTGCAGGCACCTTCAAGAACTGCGCCGAAATCGTCGGGCGCGGCGACATCACCATGTACGCCGATCCTGTCAGCGGGTTCAAGAAGATCCCCATCATCAACACGGAGATTTATTGCCCGGGTGTGGGGCTGGTCAGACTGGAACGATCGGAAGAATTGAATGGCGCATTTTTCTCAGGCGGAAAAATCGTCATGGAACTGACCGCATTCGACATCCGCTGAGAGACAAAAAAAGCCGCCTGAAAAAATCCAGGCGGCTTACGCACTACAGTGTGCCCCGAGGGGCACGCACTCACAGGAGGAGTCTGATTACTTGGCCAGTTTGAAGACCCAAACGGATCCACCCTGCT
>SXZD01000128.1 GCA_005788065.1 Burkholderiales bacterium | reverse complement strand
GTGGACTTGCCGTGGTCGATGTGGGCGATGATTGAAAAGTTGCGGATCTGGTTCTGCATCATGAAAAAGGGGCGCTGCGCGCGCCCCGTTCCCGCTAGTGAAGGTTCATATTTTACCTGAAAAGCGGCTTGCCCGCCGCTTGTCTGCCGCCTGCCTGGAGCAATCTTTGCCGAGTTCCTTACTGAGCCCGACTGCTCGGTCGCAGAGTCTTGTAACTGGCCGTCCCTTCTCGCCACACAAGCAGTGCAACCGGCTTGCCTGAGGGGAGTTTTGCCACAATCTCGTTGAAGGTCTTGGCACTCTGCAATTCTGTGTTGCCGATGCTCAGGATGATATCCCCCTTGCGGATGTCTGCATTGGATGCGGGTGTATCGACCGCATCCACCACAATGCCCTTGCCGTTGGTGTCTTTGCGGCGCCCCTCAGGCAGGTCGCTCACCGACAGCCCCAAGCTGTTGGTGGCGGGGGGTTGGTTGGTTTGTACCTTGCGAGTGGCCGGCTTCTCAGGTTCGATCTCGGCCACCACGACCGCCAGATCCTTGTTGCTGCCACGACGCAGAACCGTGATGACGGAACGGTTGCCCGGAGAGGTTCCACCGACGATGCGGGGCAGATCGCTCGATTTGTCAATCGCTTTGCCGTCGAAGCGGATGATGACGTCTCCCGCCTCAACGCCAGCCTTGTCCGCGGGACCATCTTTTTCCACCATGCGCACCAGAGCACCCTGAGCGCGGTTCATGCCCAGCGCCTCTGCCACTTCCTTGCCGACTTCACCGATGCTCACACCAATGCGGCCGCGTACCACTCGCCCTTTGCTGCGCAACTGGTCCTGCACGCGGATGGCCTCGTCAATCGGAATGGCAAACGAAATACCCATGAAGCCGCCGGTGCGACTGTAGATCTGCGAATTGATGCCGATCACCTCCCCACGCATATTGAGCAAGGGGCCGCCGGAGTTGCCCGGGTTGACTGCAACATCGGTCTGAATGAAGGGCAGAAAATCGCCCGTGTCGCGCGCCTTGGCACTGATGATGCCGGCGGTGACGGTGTTCTCCAGACCGAAGGGCGAACCGATCGCCAGAACCCACTCGCCTACCTTGCTTTTGCCGGGGTCGCCGATTTTGAGCGCTGCCAGTCCATTGGCTTCAATCTTCACCAACGCAACATCAGTGCGCTTGTCCGACCCGATGACTTTGGCCTTGAATTCGCGTTTGTCAGTCAGTGTGACGATGATTTCGTCCGCGCCTTCCACCACATGGTGGTTGGTCAGGATGAAACCTGAAGAATCGATGATGAAACCGGAGCCGACACCTCGCGGCACCTCTTCGCTACCGCTATTGGGTGAGCCGCGACGCTGCGGGGGTTGCTGCGGCTGGCCGGGTACTGCACCGCGCGGTACTCCGAAGCGACGGAAAAACTCGAAGAACGGGTCATTCTCGTCCATGTCCGGAAACGGAAAACCTGGCATGCCCTGCTGGCTGCTGACCCGCTCGATGGTGCGGATGTTCACGACCGAGGGTCCAGCCTTTTCAACCAGATCAGAGAAGTCTGGCAGGTCGCGCGCTGCGGCGTTAACGTTGGGTGTCCAGGCCGTCAAAACGAAGGCGCTCAGCAGCATGAGCAGCCAGACGCGAAACGAGCCGCGAAGGCGATTCAGTCCGATGGCGCGGGCGGTAGAATGACGATGTGTTGTATGGGCGATGCCGAAGTGCAGAATGTGTGTCATTGATGTGTCGTCAGGGCTTGCGAATGTCAATCTCGTTCAGGAACTGTCTCACGGTGGGCAGAGGTACCTCGCCCATGGCGGTGACGGAATAATCACCCACACGCTTGACGATAGTACGGACCGCGCCATGGTGTATGACGGCGTTAGCTTGCGGGCGGGACGGATTGAAGTTTTCTACAAAAATGGATACTGATGCCAGTCCATCAGTGTACACGTACTGGTTGACCGTGGTGTTACGGGTTTTCCTTACGACGCCGGAAACCTGCCGGAAGCCGGGAACTCCCGGTTTGAAGGCGATCTGCAGGGGCAGGACAGCCTCTTGTGCAGAGACTGTCGCGTCTTCCAATCGCCAGCCCTCCCCGGCCGCCTTGAATTTGGGGCGCTGTTTGTCAGGGATGCTGCCAACCTTGATTTCCGAGAAGCTCACCTGCTCGATGACTTCGTCGTTGTCGCCGAGCGTCTGGGAGCGCAGCAAAAGCCCCGTTTCCCGCTCGATCCAGAGGCGGTAGCCAAAACGCAGGGTATCTTTGGGGCGCAATTCAAAAATTGTGCTGTCCATGCCCGCCACGCGATCGCCATCCTTCTGGGCGATGGTGTAGCGATTCGACAGTTCCTCTATGCGGGCCGACATCAGACGGGAAAAAGCCTGTGAGGCATGCCGCTTTTCCATCCGTATGGTCTTGACGTCGTGCATCACGCACTGAACATCCTCGTTGTGCCGTATCCACTCCACTGACAGCCCTTGCAGCGATTCGATCGCTTCCAGTTCACCGTGTTGGGGGTCCCAGACATGTGTTACGCGGCTTGACTGGATGTGCTTGCCCGACTGGACCGACAACACGCCCTGATAGCTGAGTCGCTGTGATGCCTGTTGGGCCCTCTGCAGGACGCTCCACGGAGAGTCATTCGCCTGCCCCGCCGAACAGAACAACAGTGCAGGACCGATGAGCAACAACAGCCACGCAGTGCGGGCACGCAAAAATCTGACGGCCGACTGGATAAGCAGAGAGCATGCAGAGCTATGGAAGAGCAAAGGCAGCACCCCGCGCATTTACCGCTCCACAGCCCGCGGTGTGACGTAGACTGGACGGTTGTCCCACAGTCTCACCCACTCCATGTCGCCTGCCCGGATGCCATGTTGGGGACGGTCAATGCCGCTGCCCCCCTCGCCCGCATTGCCCGTGTTGGCCCGAATAAGGGCTGAACCGGCATTCATGCTGCCCGCGACGGTGTTTTGACGATGCGCCAGCAGGTAGTCGACGAGTTCCGGTGGCATTGAGTCCATCTGTACCACCTGCGGCGCAGAGCGCGGCTGCTCAAAGACCACATAGGCGACGACAGGATCGGAGCTCACGCCGGTGCCGTTCCACAGGAGTCCGCTGAGAAATGCAACCGCAGCAATCGCGGCGGCAGAGCGACCGATTGCCGACCACCATGGGGCGGCATGGCGGCTGTCGGCGGATGGTGTGTTGGGGTTGTCTGTACGGGCGCTGTAGGCGTCCTTGAGACGGGAAGACCTGAACGGTTTGACTGAGGCGTCGGCTGGTACGGCAGGTACCGGCTCACGGGCAACTGAACGCATCACAGCCGCCGTAACGTCCACTTTCAAAGAGGGACTGTCCGGGTCGCGCAGAGCATCACCGATAAGGTGGTAGACGGCACTGCGCTCCCTTTGGCTGGGGTCGCTGTCGATTGCGTCGAGCAGACGAAGCAGGTCTTGGGCATTGCCCTCACCGTCATGCGCCTGCGAAAACTGTTCCAGGTTCTGTTGCATCCGTTCTACCACCGTTTATCCCCCGAGGTGCCCAATAAGGGTTTAAGTCTCGCCGCAATGGCCTCGCGAGCCCTGAAAATGCGGGATCTGACCGTCCCGATCGGGCAATTCATGATTTCCGCAATTTCGTCGTAGCTCAAGCCCTCGATTTCGCGCAGCACAATGGCGTTGCGAAGTTCCTCGGGCAATTCTTCCATGGCTTTGTTGACCGTGGCTGCTATCTGCCGGGACAGCAGAACCGACTCAGGGGTTTCAATATCACTGAGAGTCTCGGTTTCGTCAAAAGTTTCAGAACTTTCGTCATTTGCTGACTCGCGGATGGTCGACGGTCTGCGATTGGACGCAATCAGGTGGTTTTTGGCTGTATTGACCGCGATCCGGTAGAGCCAGGTGTAGAAGGCACTTTCACCCCGGAAATTGCCCAACGCCCTGTAGGCCTTGATGAAGGACTCTTGCACGATGTCATCGATTTCGTCGGCATCGCGTACCAAGCGGGACAGCAGGCGACCAATCTTGCGCTGGTACTTGTTGACCAGCACCTCAAAGGCGCGCAGGTCACCTGACTGCACTCGCTGCACCAGAGCCCAGTCCAGCTCGCGATCGGACTCACTCATGCTCGCGCCCCGGGCAAGGTGCCGATCCAGCGCCGGAAAAGCTGATCACCCCGCGAATGCCTCGGGCGTGCGCCCAGGCGAAGGCTGATAAGCCACAGACGACCTCCGCTGCCATCTTCAAGCTGCAAGGCAGCCAGCCACGTCCAAACCAGTGACTGCAGAGGCTTCAGGCGTTCTGTCTTGATTCTGGTTTCGTTGTGGATGAGTCGCCAGCCGTCCTCGGTGCACGCCTGGACCCGGACGTGCGACCATGCGAACGGTGCGCGAAATGCAGCAAGCCTTAGACGAGCGGCAACAGGGCTGCCACGGTAAAGACCGTCGCCGCCCGGTTTGGTACTGCCTGGACTGTCATTCAATTGTGCCGCAC
>SXZD01000127.1 GCA_005788065.1 Burkholderiales bacterium | reverse complement strand
TACCTGATCGGGCGGGACGGCAAGGTGTTTGCCGCTTTCCCCAGCCAGACCGACCCCCTTTCCACATCTGTCACCCAAGCCATTCAGACGGCTTTAACGGCCAAACCCTGAGGGAGAGACCATGAACGCACCCGATAAACTCTTGCTGCCCGACGTCCAGTCGCATCTGGACGAGCGCAACATTGCCATCAACCGGGTAGGCGTGCGCGCCATTACGCATCCCATCATCATTCAGACCCCCAACGGACCCATGCCGTCAGTGGCCACCTATGACATGGCCGTCTACCTGCCCGGCGACACCACAGGCACGCACATGTCGCGCTTCCTAGAAGTGATCAATGACTGCGGCGAGGCGCTGGGATTCGAATCCGGCCTGTACATGATGAGCACCATGCTCGAACGACTGGAGAGCAAGTCGGGCACCATCACCGTGAAGTTCCCCTACTTCGTACGCAAGACGGCCCCTGTCTCGGGCGTGCAAAGTCTGCTGGACTATCAGGTGACCTACGAGATTGACAGCAACGGCGGGCACACCGACTTCTGGATGACCGTTGTGGTTCCGGTGACCAGCCTGTGCCCCTGCTCCAAGAAAATCTCGGACTACGGCGCACACAACCAGCGCTCACACATCACCATGCGGGTTCAACTGCAGCAGCCCATGCCCATTGAAGACCTGGTGGCCATCGCCGAGAGCGCCGCATCCTGCGAACTGTATGGTCTGCTCAAGCGCCCGGACGAGAAGTATGTGACTGAGCGTGCCTATGAGAACCCCAAATTTGTGGAAGATCTGGTGCGCGACTTGGCCATCGCGCTGAATGCGGACCGTCGCGTCGGTCGTTACCGGGTTGAAAGCGAGAACTTCGAGTCCATCCACAACCATTCGGCTGTGGCCTGGATCGAGGGCAACAAGCTGCCGCCGAACTGATCCAGGGGCCACCCGGCCCGAACAATCAATCTGCGCGACAAAGGCGTCCTCCCCGATCGGGCGGGCGCCTTTTTTACGATAAAGTGCGAACTGTTAAACCTGTTTTCAGGTGTTATTTGAACTTTCGATTACAAATTACATCAAAGTCACGGGTTTGTTCTGCATGGTTATAAACCTTTGTTACCATGCCGCATTGTTTCTATTTGTAATATGGATTTACGCATGTCCCTGACTGCCGCCGGCGCATCGTCACCCTCCCGCAAAGCATCTGTCGCCGTCATCGGCGGCGGCATTTCCGGTCTCACCGCAGCCTACCGACTGCGCGATATCGCAGACGTCACCCTGTTCGAAGCCAACGACTATGTCGGCGGCCACACCAACACCATCGACGTGGAACTGGACGGTAGCCGCTTTCCGGTAGACACCGGTTTTCTGGTGTACAACGAGCGCACCTACCCCAACTTGATCGCCCTGTTCAAGGAACTGGGCGTTGAAACAGCCCTGTCGGACATGTCCTTCGGCGTCTGCCTGCCAGAAATCGACATTGAATGGGCCGGCACCAACCTGGACACCGTGTTCGCACAGCGCCGCAACCTGCTGCGCCCCGCATTCATCCGCATGCTGCTGGACATTCTGCGATTCAACCGCCAGTCCACGGCCATGGCTCTGCAACAAGGCGACAGCCCGCTGTCAAAAGACCTGCAAATGCCGTTGCAGCAATTCCTGCAGATGCACAAGTACAGCGACGAGTTCATCAACTGGTACCTGCTGCCCATGGCAGCGGCCATCTGGTCGTGCCCGTCCTCACAGATGATGGCTTTCCCCATGGCCACCTTTGTACGTTTCTGCCACAACCATGGTCTGCTGCAGGTCGAAAACCGGCCCAAGTGGTACACCGTGAAAGCGGGCGCCCGCAACTATGTGCAAAAAATACTCCCACACATCCCGACCGTGCATGTGTCCAGTCCGGTGACGGCGGTTCGCCCGCTGGGTGAAGGCAAAGGCGTGAATGTGGAAAGCCGCCACGGCGTGCAGCATTTTGATGCGGTGGTGATGGCTGCACACAGTGACCAGTCGCTGCGCATGCTGGGCAGCGCCAATCCGCGCCAGCGCAATGTGCTCTCGCGCATCGGCTACCAGCCCAACACAGCCTATCTGCACACCGACACGGCGCTCATGCCCAAGCGGAAAAAAGTGTGGAGCAGCTGGAACTACCTGAGCGATGTCACCAACCCGCAGCCCAGCGTGTCGGTCACCTACTGGTGCAACCGCCTGCAGCCGCTGCCCTTCAAGACGCCGGTGTTTGTGACCCTGAACCCTATTGTTCAACCTGACCCGAAAAAAACCATTCAGGTCATTGAATACAGCCATCCGATTTTTGATGGCCCGGCCATTGACGCACAGACCGAACTGGCCAACGTGCAGGGTGAAGGCTCTGTGTTTCTGGCCGGCGCATGGGCGGGTTACGGTTTCCATGAAGACGGTCACAAAGCAGGCCTGGCTGCGGCCGCCGCTGCCCGCACTCACCTGCAGCAACGGGCGCAACCCACGCTGCAGTCTTCGGACGTGCCTGCATGAGCGGACCGGTCGAGGCACCCGTATATCTGGCCCATGGTCGCGTGCGTCATGCACGTCAGACCGTGAAGCCGCACGCCTTTGAAACGTCGGCTTTCTATATCCGCATCAACATCAACCGCCTGAAAGACATTCCCGCAACGCGCTGGTTTTCTGTCGGCGGTAAAAGTGTGTTCAGTTTCAACCCCGCCGACCATGGCGATGGCAAAGCCAAGCTGGACAACCCAGCCGGTTGGTTGCTGCAGCTGCTGCGCGATGAAGGTGTTGCAGAAACACCGGCCGACATCTGGTTGCACTGCTTTCCGCGGATGCTGGGTTACCTGTTCAACCCGGTGAGCTTCTGGTTTTGCCACCGCGCCGACGGCAGCCTGCTGTGCATCGTCTGCGAAGTAAACAACACCTTCGGCGAAAAACACTGCTACCTGCTGTACGATGCCGACAAGCCCATCGCCGAAGGCCGACTGTGGGAAGCCAAAAAAGAGTTTCACGTGAGCCCGTTTTTTGAAGTATTGGGCAACTACCGTTTCCGCTTCCATCACAACCACGAACGCGGCGTTTCGCGCGTTGACCTTGTCGGCCCGGACGGCGTGCGCATCAACACCAGCATCAGCGGTGTGTTCACGCAGCCTGACGATGCAGCGTGGCGCGCAACGCTTTTCAAGTACAAATGGTTCACGCTGGGCGTGATGGCCAAAATCCACTGGCATGCCCTGCAGCTATGGCTCAAGGGCGTGCCGTTTTTCACCAAACCGCAGCCCCCGTCTGCGTTGACTACCCGTTCCGATCTGCACTGAATACCATGAACACTGTCGCCTCAAGCACACTGCAATACGACCTGCCCTCCGATGCACCCTCGGCTGCCAACTGGGTACTGAAACTGCTGGGACGCCTGCAACACGGCTCGCTGGAAGTGCGCACACCAGACGGCGCACAACTGCATTTCGGCAACGGCGGAGAACCGCACGCACGGCTTGAAATCGCTGATTGGGACCTGTGCTCACGCGTGCTCAAAAGCGGCGATATCGGTTTTGCAGAGTCCTATATCGACGGTCAATGGACCTCCCCCGACGTAACCGCCCTGCTCTGCCTGTTTGTCAGCAACCGCAAGTCGATTGAAGATGCCATTTACGGTAGCTTCATCGGTGGCCTGCTCTACCGCTTCAAGCATTTGCTTAACCGCAACACCAAGGCGCAGGCCAAAAAGAACATCCACGCCCATTACGACCTGGGCAACAGCTTTTACAAGCTGTGGCTGGACGGCACCATGACCTACTCCAGCGCGCTGTGGGACACCAACGCCGATGCCAGCTTGGCCGATGCGCAAACCCGTAAATATGAAGCGATTGTGGAATGGATCAAGCCCAAGGCGGGCGACCAGATTCTGGAAATCGGTTGCGGCTGGGGCGGCTTCGCAGAAACCGCGACCAAGATGGGCGCGCATGTGACGGGGCTTACGCTGTCGTCCGAACAGCTTGCCTATGCCAAAGTTCGCCTGCAAGACCAAGGTCTGGCGCAACAGGCCGACCTGCGTTACCAGGACTACCGCGATTGCCCCGGACAGTTCGACGGCATTGCGTCCATCGAAATGTTCGAGGCTGTGGGCGAAGCGTATTGGGACGATTATTTCCGCACCGTCTACAAGCGCCTGAAGCCAGGCGGCCGTGCAGGCATTCAGGTCATCACCATTGATGAAAGCCTGTTTGACCGCTATCGCAAATCGACCGATTTCATTCAGCAATACATTTTCCCCGGCGGCATGCTGCCCAGCAAAACCGAGTTCCGCAAGCGCGCGGAAAAAGCCGGTTTGCGCGTGGCATCCAGCCGCGAATTCGGTCTGGACTATGCCCGCACGCTGCGCCTGTGGCGCGATGTGTTCACGGCCAAACTGGCTGAGGTGCGCGCACAGGGTTTCGATGAAAAATTCATCCGCATCTGGACTTTCTATCTGGCCTACTGCGAAGCTGGTTTCCTCGAACGCAACACGGATGTGGTTCAGTTCTATCTGGAGAAACCGGCAGCATGAGTGACGCGCACATAAAGGACTCGCTCATGAAAAACACACGTCGGATGTTGGGTCAGTGGGCTCTCTCCCTCAGCCTGGCCCTTACCGCAATTGCACTGCCGGTTTCCAATGCACAGGCACAAGGTGCTGACGGTTCGGTGCCGGCCGCTTTTGCAACGCAACTGCCGCAGGGTCGAAAACTCGGCGAGGGCACCATGCGCTGGTTCGGCTTGAAACTGTACGACGCGCAACTGTGGACAGAAAAGCCCGCCGCACAGTTCAACCACCGCAACGACAAACATCTGCTTGAACTGCGCTACGACAAGGCATTTGATGGCGTCAAGATTGCCGAAGCCTCGCGCGAACAGATTGAAGGCCAAGGCGTGGGCAACGCCCAGCTGTGGCCGGTGTGGCAAAAAAAACTGACCGACATGATTCCGGACGTGCAGAAAGACACCCGCCTGACTGCGCTTTACCTGCCCGGCAAAGGCCTGCAGCTCTACCGCGATGGCCAACCACACGCGGAATTGAACGACCCTGAACTGGCCGCCGCTTTCATGGGTATCTGGCTGGACACCCGCACCTCTGAACCCAAACTGCGCGAGCGTCTGCTCGGTCTGCGCAAGTAAGCGAACTGCGCACATGCAATCGCTCACAGGTCGCCTGCTGGGTTATGGTGCATTCGGATGGGCCTTGGGCGCAGTAGCGGTGCCCCTGTACATCCAGGTGCCCTTTCTCTACACCCGCACCTTCGGCGTATCGCTGGGCTGGGTCAGCACCATCCTGTTGATCACCCGCCTGCTCGACGCCATTGCAGACCCACTCATCGGTCTGTGGGTAGACCGGCTCAAACTGAAATACGGTTACGTTCCCGCCATCGTGCTGTCGGCGCCGCTGATGGTGCTGGGCATGTGGGGGGTGTTCTTCCCGGTTGGTGAAACACCCGAGACCAAAGCCATCAGCCTGCTGGTGTCGCTGGTGGTGGTGCATTTCGGTTTCAGTCTGGCCACCATTGCCTATCAGGCTTGGGGCGCGGAGTTGGGCTCCAACGAAACCGAGCGCTCACAGTATGTCGCTGCACGCGAGGGCATCGGCATTGCCGGTGTGGTGCTGGCAGTCAGCCTTCCGGCCACCCAGCATGCCATGACACTGGCGCAGGCTTTCACCGTCAGCACGTTGGCGGGTTTGGTGATACTGGTGATGTTCTCGCCCCGGCCGCATCGTCAGGCTGCACATGCTCCAGGCGCTACGGGCGGGAATTCAGGCATTGCAGATCAGGGCTCGGTTCACCGTGCGCATGAAAATCCAAACGGGCATGAAAGCGCAGCGGCCAGCATTCTGGCGCCCCTCAAACAGCGTGACTTCCGCCGACTGCTCATGGTGTTTCTGATCAACGGCATTGCCGGCGCACTGCCGGCAACGCTGGTCCCGTTTTTCCTGCGTGACCGCCTCCAATTGCCCGACAGTGCCCAATGGACGCTGGGCGTGTATTTTCTGGTGGGCGCGTTTTCCACGATCGTCTGGGTCAAGGTGGGCGCGCGCATCGGTCTGATGCGCACGTGGCTGGTGGGCATGGGACTGACGGTGGTCGCCTTCATCGGCGTGTCACAACTGGAAGTGGGCAACCTCTACGGCTTTCTCACCATCTGCATACTTACGGGTCTGGCCTTGGGAACAGATCTGGCCTTGCCCGCCGCAATTCTGGCCAGCCTCATTTACCGTGTCGGTGACAACGGCAAACGCGAAGGTGCTTATTTCGGCCTGTGGAACTGGGTGAACAAATTCAATCTGGCCATCGCACCGGCACTGGCGCTTCCCCTGCTGGGACTGCTGGGATATCAGGCCGCAGGCTCAGAGGTGGCGCAAAACACGGATGCCCTGCTCATCGTGTACGCTGTCATTCCCTGCATACTCAAACTGGTGGCCATGGGGCTGCTGTCTGTCCAACTCAAACAAGAGGCGAGGTGAATTCATGAACACCAACGTGTCAGGTCATCAATCCGCAAACCCGATCACCTGCGCCGGGCATTCACTGCTGCACAGAACACGTCGCACCGTGCTGAAACTGGCTGTGGCCACAACGATCGGCACCGGTTTGCTGGGCATCAGCGCATGCTCCACCATCGACCCGGCCATCTATGTCAACGAGAAACCCAAATTTGACCTGAAGTCATATTTCAACGGTACAGTTGACGCATGGGGCGTGGTGACCGACCGCAACGGCAAAGTCATCAAGCGGTTTTCAGTCGTTCTGGACTGCAAGTGGGACGGCGACACCGGCGTGCTGGATGAAAGCTTCACCTACGCCGACGGCACCAAAGACAAGCGCATCTGGACGCTGAAGAAAAACGGTGACCGCTACATTGGTACTGCGGCTGATGTAGTGGGCGAAGCTACCGGCATTGCGTCCGGCAATGCGCTGCTGTGGAGCTACACCATGGCACTGCCGGTGGATGGCAAGATCTACAACGTCAAGTTCGAAGACTGGATGTTCCTGATGGACGACGAGACCATGATCAACCGGGCCGAGATGCGCTACTTTGGCGTCAAGACCGGTGAAATCACCCTGAGCTTCCGCAAACGCAAATAACACTGGACGACAGGCACACCTATGCCCTTGAACACACCGATTACCGACTGGACCAACCGCCGCGTCTGGCTTATTGGCGGCTCAACCGGCATTGGCGAAGCGTTGGCCCGTCAACTGGCCCATGCAGGCGCCCGCATCGCCCTGTCTGCCCGCAGCCGCGACAAGCTCGAACTGCTGGCGCAAGCCCTGCTAGGCACCCGTGCATACCCCTTTGACATGACCGATGCACAGGCCACCGCCGAAACAGCCCGCCAGATTGTGGCCGATTGGGGTGGCATTGACGTGGTGGTGGTGATGGCTGGCACCTATGTCGAAATGCGTGCACAAAACTTCGAATTGGCAGCCGCACGCCAGCAGATCGAGGTCAACCTCAATGGCGTACTCAATGTATTGGCCCCTGTATTGCCGCAACTCATCTCCCAGCGCAGCGGCCACCTGTGTCTTGTGTCGTCAGTAGCCGGTTACAGCGGCCTGCCCAACGGCATGGTCTATGGCGCCAGCAAAGCCGGTTTGATCAACATGGCAGAGGCGCTATATGTCGATCTGGGCGAATTCAACGTGGATGTGAGTCTGGTCAGCCCGGGTTTTGTGGAAACACCTCTGACTGCGCAAAACAAGTTTCCGATGCCCTTCATCATTACGGCAGATGCAGCGGCAAGCGCCATGATGAAAAGCTTTGCCAAGGGCGACTTCGAGATGCACTTTCCGCGCCGATTTACACGTCTGCTGAAGTTCCTGCGACTGTTACCCTACTCGCTGTACTTTCCCGCCATCCGCAAGATTACCGGCCTGGGTTGAGGGTGGGGAGGACGCATGAGCACTGACTTTAAGGCGGCGCTGGACCGCACCGTCGATCTCTTTGAGAACTTGAGCCCGCAGCGCCTGTCTGAACTGGACTTGCTGTACACGGCAGACGCATTTTTCAAAGACCCGTTCAATCAAGTCAACGGGATCGACAAAATCCGGCACATTTTTGCCCACATGTATGTGGCGCTGAATGACCCGCGCTTTGAGGTTAAAACGCGCATTGCACAGGGCAATGAAGCCTTTCTGGCGTGGCATTTCATTTTCCGCTTCAAGGACACCCGGCCTGAAGAATGGCAATGCATACGCGGCTCCAGCCATCTGCGTTTTGACGATGCAGGCCGCATCAGCTACCACCGCGATTATTGGGATGCAGCCGAAGAACTGTATGAAAAGATTCCTCTGTTGGGCAGCGTCATGCGCTGGGTCAAGAAAAAAGCGGGCGGCTGAGGTGGTAACCGGGGCGAGAATGGCGCATTTTTCACCCAGCGTAATGCAAGTGAAAGAATCCTCTGCTAACCTTTAACGTATTGTTTCAATTCAAAGACTCGTATGACGACGATGCTCTACCCCGAACTGTTCCGCTCCCTTGAAAGCGTGCGCTGGTCCATGGACAAAGATATTCCGTGGGACCAGTTTGATGCCAGCCTGCTCAGCGAAGAGCAGGCGCAAACCATCAAGATGAATGCCATCACCGAATGGGCAGCACTGCCCGCTACCGAAATGTTCCTACGCGACAACCGCCACGACAGCGACTTTTCTGCCTTCATGTCCATCTGGTTTTATGAAGAGCAAAAACATTCGCTGGTACTGATGGAATACCTGCGCCGTTTCCGCCCCGACCTGGTGCCCACCGAAGAAGAACTGCATGCCGTGCGTTTCGAATTCGATCCGGCCCCTCCCATGGAAACGCTGATGCTGCACTTCTGCGGCGAAATCCGCCTGAACCACTGGTACCGCTGCGCCTCCGAATGGCACACCGAACCGGTCATCAAGCAGATCTACAAAATCATTTCGCAAGACGAAGCGCGCCACGGCGGTGCTTACCTGCGCTACATGAAGCGGGCCCTGAACGAGATTGGCGACCACGCACGCGAGGCATTTGCCAAAATCGGTGTGCTGATGGCATCTGCCCGCCGCACCAGCCAAGCCCTGCACCCCACCAACCTGCATGTGAACAAGGCACTCTTCCCCAACGACACAGTACAGTCACGCCTGCCCGATCCCGACTGGCTGGAGCACTGGCTGGACCGGCAAATCAACTTCAATGCCGACTGGGAAGCCAAGGTGGTGGAGCGCATCCTGCACAACATGAGCCTGCTGATGGAAAAGACATTTGCCAACGTGCAGGAACTCAACCGCTACCGCAAAGAGTTGGGGCGCCAGATTGCCGGTGCAGTCGGCGGTGATGTGCAAGCCGTTGCGTCTTGAGCAAGGCCATGACGAACAAAAAACCGCTCTTCGAATCCAAGATCGTCTCGCACGAACAACTGGCAGCGGCTGCCGCCAAACTGCCCAAGCCGGTTGTGTTCACCAATGGCGTGTTTGACATCCTGCATCGCGGGCATGTCACCTACCTGGACCAAGCGCGGCAGGAAGGCGCCAGCCTCATTGTGGCGCTCAACAGCGATGCGTCCGTCAAGCGGCTGGGCAAAGGGCCTGACAGACCCATCAACAACCAGGACGACCGCATGGCCGTGATGGCAGCATTGGACTGCGTGAGTCTGGTTACCGTGTTTGAAGAGGACACTCCGCTGAACGCCATTTTGCAGGCCCGCCCCGATGTTCTGGTCAAAGGGGGCGACTGGCCTGTTGAAAAAATGGTGGGCTCAAAAGAAGTTCAGGGATGGGGCGGCAGGGCCGTGTCCATTGCATTCGATCACGATACATCCACCACAGCCACGCTGAAAAAAATCCGCAGCCTTTGAGGACAAAGCAGCGTGGGCGGAAAGCCCCGTTGAACACAGCCGGAATCCCAGTCTCGGAGAGACAGAGCGGCGCGGGCAGACCATCATTTTCGCACGTCAAAAAGTCTTCCACTGCAAAGAGGTAGCTGGGTGATACCACTGTGTATCACCCAACTTGGTCGACCTTTGGAGAAACACAGGCACATGGTTTAAGGTGGTGTGTACGTGTGTTTTTGCCTGAGGGGTAGTTTGTGGGTCTGCTGAGTTTCGTTAAAGGTTGTCTGTCAAAACCCGCGGAAAACCACGCTGATGAAAACGGAGGATCGAGGAGGTCCTCAATCGACGATGCGCAGGGTACGCGGGATGCGCCGGCTAAAGGCAGCAGCGGTAGCAGTCCAAAATCCACTACCCCCCTTTTGACTGCGGGCGCGTCCCAGCTGAAGAGATCACCCCCGGTCACCGCACCTGCGCTCAACCCTCCGCAGACAGCATCCGTCGCTTCATCTGCAGTTGACTTGATGCAAGGGTCAACTGCAGTGCCTGCAACGCCCTCTGATGTCGCAGATCTCTATTCAAAGACAATCTCGGCTGCGGCCAGCCGACCGGTAGCGCTCATTACACCAGAACCCGCTGCCGCACATGCAGCCCCCGCCAACAGCACGGGTATCAAGTGTGTTCACAACGAATACACGCTAGCCCTGATCAATGCGGATGACATCCAGCAAGGTGTGCAAACAGCAGCGGTCAATACGGGAAACGCGGCAACTTCGCTCACCTACCTTAACGGTCACCATAAACTCTTCAGCCAGGTAGCGGGGGCGGCAAGAGGTGGGGCAAAACAAGGAGGGGCGGCCGAAGCAAAAGCAACAACGGCAGAAGCAACACAAGATGCTTCAAGCTCTGTCGGTGTGCGCCAGATTGATGCCCGTGACAATCAAGTTTCAATCGGACAGTCGCCGATTCAGATGACAGTTGGCAGCACGACAGTTGGCGCGTCCCCGTCATCAATCGATCATAACCGTAACCCTGGCCTGGAATGGTTGCTGCACGCCGCACAAACGGGCAAAGACAATCTCTTCCAGTTTGTCACCCGCAAGTCCCATCGGGAAGGCATCCACAAAGACACGCAGGGAAATGTGCTTGAAAAACCCTTATGCAATCAATTGGAAGAGTTGTGGGCGCAGGCCATCGCGGACGGGCAAGCACGGCAGCCTGCATCCATTCAGCTTGACGGGGAGTGGGAAATTACGGCCATCGCTCCTGGCAACTCGTCGACCGATGCTGGCAATACGACAGGCAACAACCCAGAAGTAGCTCAAGGGCTTTTAAGCAAGAGCCTTGTCATCCGTATTCGTTCCCGGCTGAGTCATCCGCCAGTCGAAAGAACCATCACACTGACGCAAGCCGCCCCCCCTTTCGTCAACAAAGTGCTGAAAGCCGATGATCTGCGGCGCACGCATGCCCTTTACCGAAGCACCATGGATGGAAGGTCTGCGCAGCAGCACATTCACTCAACCCGCACTGCCAGAACAAATATTTTTTCCAATGACAATAAGACCATTGTGTTGAGTAACGGTGGCTCTGGCCGGAATGCAACCCTGATTGTGTACGACCAACTGCTCAAGGCCATTGAAGCGGGCACCGTCGAAAACGAAAACGATCTGAACGACTATCTGTCTGACCTGGTGCAATCTGGAAAACAGGTACGCGGTGAACGCTTCGTACAGTCGGCAGCGCAGTACGGTCAGATTCTGGAAGCGGCCAAAGTGGAACTGTATGCAAGGATGCGGGGGGCTCCTGTTGCTCCTCCTGTTGCTCCTCCTGTTGCTCCTCCTGTTGCTC
>SXZD01000126.1 GCA_005788065.1 Burkholderiales bacterium | reverse complement strand
TGGGTCTTTATTTCTCGCCGAAACAGGTGCTTGCGTGGGTGAATAAACTGGTCGCCATGATTACTGATGGGTCAGTGGCGGTTAATGGTGGTCAGCAAAGGCTCGCTTTTGCTGGCTGAAATGAATTTTGCAGGGCCGACTCTTTAACAATACCCCCCCTTTGAGAAACCGAATGTTACAAAGCGCCTCATTTAAGGCTCGCCATCAGCGTATTGAGTTCGCTGGTGATGTGCCCCAGTGAGGTCAGTGCTTTCAGTGCGTTCTCTGTGCTTTCCATGGCCTTGCGGGACTGGATGGCGGACTGTTGCATGTTGTCCGATACGTTGCTGACATCGGTCTGGGTCTGCGCAATCATGTCGGCAATATCCTGTGCCTGCTGTGTGGTGCGGTTTGCCAGTGTGCGTACTTCATCGGCTACGACGGCAAATCCGCGTCCCGCATCGCCTGCACGGGCTGCTTCGATGGCGGCATTGAGCGCCAACAGGTTGGTCTGCAGGGCAATTTCTGAAATCACTTTGGTGATGCTGCCGATTTCTTCTGCCACCGCGCCCAGTCTGTCGACCATCTTGATGCCATCCTCAACGCTGACAGATAGCTTTCGAATGGTCTGGGCATTGTCTTCCGAGCAGTGGCTCGCTGTCGCGTTCTGCTCTGAGATGCTGGCTGAAATCTGCTTGGTTCGATCCACCACTTCTGTATTGGTTTGCGACTGGCGCTGTTTCTCGGTGACATCAAACGCAAACTTCACCACGCCGATAACCCGTCCGGTGGCATCGGTCATTGGACTGTAAGTGGCCTCCAGCCAAAGCGTTGCTCCGCCTTTGCGACGACGTTCGAACACGCCCGAGTGGCTGCGTCCGGCAGCCAGATCGTTCCAGAACTCCACATAATCGCCCGATTGCGCAATGTCCAGTGGGCAGAACATGCGGTGATGATGTCCCTTGATCTCTTTGAGCGAATAGCCGGTGGTCTTCAAAAAATTGGCATTGGCATCCACGATCTGACCGGTCGTCGTAAATTCGATGCGTGCCATTGACCGCTCGATCGCATCGAGCTTGGACTGGTTTTTGAAGTTGTTCAATGCTTTTTCGGTGACGTCCTGCGCAAACTTGACCACCTCGGTGACACGTCCGTAACGGTCTTTCACCGGCGTGTAGGACGCTTCGATGTAGATGTCGGAGCCGTCACTGCGGACCCGCTTGAAAGTGCCGCTGTGAATCTGGCCTTTGCCCAGCGACTTCCAGAACTCCGCATATTGGGAGCTGCCGGCATACATGGGTTCACAGAACATGCGGTGATGCCTGCCCACAATGTCGCTCAAACGATATCCGACCGCGTGCAGGAAATTGTCGTTTGCAAACCGGATGGTGCCGTCGGGGTCAAAGGCGATGATGGCCATGGACTGGTCGGCCGCTTCCAATATGACCTGTGCTTCGGCGTCCGTGTCGATATGTGCTTCTGTATGGCGCATGGTGTCTCCCTCGAAATATGTTTCATTTTTTCGAGAGTAGCACCACGGCCGAACCAAAGACCCCTTTAAAAGAAAGGGATTGTAAACTCTGTTTATCGCTTGGTTGACAGATCAGGCCGGTGACAGGGCTACCAGCTGCGATGTCAGGGTATCAGCCCCTGCGCCGCTGGCCAGCGGGCTGGCCGCGCCCGTCAGTGTGCCGAGCAGGTCAGCGCCCGGCAAAGCGTCTATGGGCGATTGGAAGTCTGATGTACCCACCAGCGGCGTGAGCAACGTGTCGGACAAGCCGCCCAGCGGCGTGTCGCCCGTCGGCAATGCGGAGCCGATGTCTGCAAGGGCCGAGGCCACTCCGCCAATATCGACAGCATCTCCACCGAGCGCACCCGTAAGCGGTTCGGCAATTGCTGCCAGCGGGGTGCCGGTAGTGGCATCGGTCAGGCCAGCTGACAGCGCATCGACCCCGCCGGACACACCGGATGATCCGTTGTCGGTTCCGGGTTGTGTGAAGCCCAAGGCACCTGCAAGTATCTGGGTTACGCCAGTCGGGTCGTTTTGCGTGACGGATTCGATGCCGTTGGCGACTGTATTGACGCCGTCAGCCACCGGACCGGTGAGTTGGGTCACAGGTGCCAGTGGTGTTCCATCCACACCGGTGTTCACCGAGTCCAGTAGACCGGACACACCGTTGCGCAGGTTGTCTGCAGCGCTGCCATCCGGCAGCAAACCGCCCCCGTTTCCGCCGTTGGCAGCGGCATCACCACTGCCGTCCGAGTCACCACCTGCCAGCAGGGCGGCCAGTCCCACGGCGCCTGCCAAAGGACCTGCCGCGCCAGCGAGGAAGGGTACTGCACCGAACAGGCCAGCAACCTCGGTCACTTCGGGCGTGATGACATAATCGGTTGCTCCGGCTATCTCGTCCGTTGCGTCTGCAACCACAGCATTGCCGTCCACTGTCTCAAGACCCAACACTTCATCAGTGGGCTCACCGCGTTCTGTCACGCGGATGGCGGCTCCCGGTTGCAGTGTTGCCACCTGCGAGGACAGTTCAGGCACACGGGACACCGCACCCACTTTGGCGGGCTGGTCGCTGATGTTGCGGATGACGTCACCCGGCTTCAGGTCCTGACCTGGCGCCAATTCAAATTGCTCAAGACCCCGTTGGACTTGGAGTTTTGGCAAGGGGGATGACATGGCGAGGCTCTGGGTTGACATTCTGTGGTCTCCAATCTGTAAGAATATGTCTAGATGACTTGAACTGGTCAGAATGTTAGGGGTGGTTCGCAGGCGATAAGCCTCCCCGAAAGGGGGGGTATGAAACCAATCTTCACACTTGTGTATTGGCGCTCGGGTCGAATTCGTATCAGTTCAAACAAAAACTCACGAATTCCCACTTTCAAGTGGCGCTGTGCTGACGATAATGAACGGTAGGGATTCAGCCGCCTGATATCTGTAATGTCCGTCCGGTGGCCTCACAAGGATAAAAATATGCTCAATCGCATTCGTATCGGCCCGCGTCTCATGTTGGCCTTCGCCCTGATGTCAGCTCTGGTGGCCGGCATGGGTTTCATCGCCGTATGGAAGATGGAGTCCATCAATGCCAATACGCAATACTTCGCCATCAATGTGGTGCCGTCATTTCGCAACCTCCATCAGATTGCGCTGGAGTTGGGTGATGTGCGCGAATATGAAAACCGTTATGTGCTGGCCGACACAGCCGCCGAAATGGACTCGCTGGACGTCAAGATCGCCGAGAGTCGTCGCAAGATTGACGTCCTGTTCGAGGATCACCTGAAAGAATGGATCAGCGACCTGGAAGATCAGGGCTGGCTTGATCGTTGTCGCAACTCGGTCAATCTGCATCTGCAGGGGTGGCCTGCCTTGCGTGAGCTTGCACGTCAGAAGCTGCAGCGCACCGGCAAGGGGGCAGTACAGAGCACCGCAGCGCTTGAGGCGCTAAAGGGCAGTTCCACCAAGACGTACGACGCCGCACAGGACATGATGGATAAATGGTGGGACTACAATGTTCGCCTGACCGAAGAAACGACGTCCGAGGCCGCGGCAACCTATGTCAATACCCGCGTTCTGGTGCTGGAGATATTGGCTGGCTGCGTGTTGCTGAGCGTCATTTTGGCCGTGCTGATAACGCGGTCGATTGTTCAACCGTTAAGTTCCGCAGTCGAGGTGGCGCAGGCTGCAGCCAACGGTGATCTGACGGTGCGACCGCAGGTCAGTGGATCCGACGAAGTTGCACAATTGTTGCAAGCACTCAGACAGATGAATGACGGCCTCTCCACCATCGTCAGCGAAGTGCGCAATGCGGGCGACTCGATTGCAACGGGCTCGGCCCAGATTGCCAGCGGCAACACCGATTTGAGTCAGCGAACCGAAGAGCAGGCAGCAAGCCTCGAAGAGACATCTGCCTCCATGCTGGAGATCCGATCGTCCATGGTGCGCAATGCCGACTCAGCTCAGCAGTCGGTTCAATTGGCCAACTCCACCAGCCACACGGCACAACAGGGCGGTGTCGCGATGCAGCAGGTCATCAGTTCCATGCGTGAGATCAATGCCGGTGCCAAGAAGATCACTGATATCATCAGCGTGATCGATGGCATCACATTCCAGATCAATATTTTGGCGCTCAATGCCGCTGTCGAAGCC
>SXZD01000125.1 GCA_005788065.1 Burkholderiales bacterium | reverse complement strand
CTCAGCCAGCAATTCCTGAGGCACAGAGGAGGAACCGTGCATCACCAGGTGGGTATTGGGAATGCGGCGGTTGATTTCCTTGATGCGCTCAATGGCCAGAATGTCGCCGGTGGGCTTGCGGGTAAATTTGTATGCACCGTGCGAAGTTCCGATGGCGATTGCCAACGCGTCCAGTTGTGTGCGCTTGACGAAATCAGCGGCCTGCTCAGGATCTGTCAGCAACTGGTCCATGGTCATGGTGTCATCTGTGCCGTGACCATCTTCCTTGTCGCCCTTCATGGTTTCAAGCGAACCCAGACAGCCCAGTTCGCCTTCCACCGTGACACCGATGGCATGAGCAATCTCAACCACACGGCGGGTCACATCCACGTTGTACTCATAGTCGGCGATGGTCTTGCCGTCTTCCTTGAGCGACCCGTCCATCATGACGGAGGAGAAACCCAGACGCATGGCTTGCACACAGACAGAAGGGCTCTGACCATGGTCCTGATGCATGACCACCGGAATGTGCGGATACGCTTCGACGGCGGCTTCGATCAGGTGACGCAGAAAATGTTCGCCTGCATACTTACGGGCACCTGCGGAGGCTTGCATGATGACGGGCGAATCGGTTTCGGAGGCCGCTTCCATGATGGCCTGAACCTGCTCAAGGTTATTGACGTTGAACGCCGGAATACCGTAAGTGTGTTCAGCGGCATGATCCAGAAGTTGGCGCATGGAAACGAGTGGCATGTCAGTATCTCCGATGTGTTTGTGATGGTGGCTGTGTTGGTGTTTGTATGGCTGCTTGTTTTGACGGCGTCGTATGTTCAGTTCAGGTTCTGGATGTGCTCGCCAACGCGAACGATTTTCAGGGTGTTGGTCCCGCCTGGCGTGCCGATGGGTTCGCCCACGGTAATCACAATCAGGTCGCCCAGCGACACGACACCGGCATCCAGAAGAGCCTTTTCGGCGTTGGCCAGCAGGAGATCACGGTCTGTCTGCAAGGGCAGCATGATGGTGCGCACGTCGCGATACAGCGAGAGGCGTCGACGGGTTTTTTCTTCGGGCGTCAAGGCATAGATGGGCACACCACTGTTGAGCCGGGACATCCACAGCGCGGTGGACCCGGACTGCGTGAGTGCGGCGATGGCTTTGACCTTCAGGTGATGCGCGGTGAACAGCGCACCCATGGCAATGCTTTGGTCTACCCGGGTAAAAGTCCGATTCAGAAAATCTGCATCCAGCGTGACCTGCGCGGACTTTTCAGCCTCTACGCAGATGCGCGACATGGCCTCTACCGTTTCGACCGGAAACTTGCCGGCGGCTGTCTCAGCCGACAGCATGACCGCGTCGGTACCGTCGATCACCGCATTGGCCACATCCGACACCTCAGCGCGGGTGGGCACGGGGCTTTCTATCATGCTCTCCATCATCTGCGTTGCCGTGATGGTGAGCTTGTTGAATTCCCGGGCCTGACGGATCAGACGCTTTTGCACCGCGGGCACGGCAGCATCGCCAATTTCGACAGCCAGGTCACCACGCGCCACCATCACGCCGTCACAGGCCTTCAGGATGTCTTCGAGCGAATGAAGCGCTTCGAAGCGTTCGATCTTGGCAATCATCATGGAACTGCCGCCCGCCGCACGCATCAGTTCGCGCGCCATGTACATGTCCGCCCCACTCTTGGGGAAGGACACGGCAATGTAGTCGGCTTCAAAACCGACTGCGGTGCGGATGTCTTCCATGTCTTTGCCGGTCAGCGCCGGTGCACTGAGGCCACCGCCGAGCTTGTTGATGCCCTTGCGGCTTTTCAGGATGCCGCCGACTTTGACCAGACAGTGAATTTCGCGGCCAGCCACCCGGTTGACCTGCATGACGATGCGTCCGTCGTCAAGCAGGAGCGTGTCGCCGCTCTTCACATCGTTGACCAACTCGGGATAGTCCAAACCGACCCGCTCATCGTTACCTTCTTTGCAATCGGCATCAAGAATGTAACTCTGACCATTGACCAGCGTGGTGCTGTTGGCTGCATATTTGCCAATGCGGATCTTGGGACCCTGCAAATCGGCCATGATCGCAACGTCGCGTCCAAGACGCGTCGCGATTTCGCGCACGGAACGGGCGCGATCGGTGTGCTCCTGCGCGGTGCCGTGAGAGAAGTTCATGCGGACAACATCCACACCTGCTGCGATCAGACGTTCGAGCACGGCGGGCTCAGTCGTAGCGGGGCCCAGCGTTGCAACAATCTTGGTCTGTCGGATCATCGAGGGATGGGACACGGGTCACCTTTGGGTCAGTTGTATGTCTGCACTGCGAGGTCAGCGGGCACGTTGCTCGAGGATGTCCACGGCCGGCAGCACCTTGCCTTCGAGGAACTCCAGGAAAGCACCGCCGCCTGTGGAGATGTAACCCACCTGATCGGCAATGTCGTATTTCGCGATGGCGGCCAACGTGTCGCCACCGCCTGCAATCGAAAATGCGGAGCTGTTGGCAATCGCCTGCGCAATGGTTTTGGTGCCACCGCCGAACTGGTCGAACTCGAACACACCCACCGGGCCGTTCCACACCACGGTACCCGCCTTGGCAATGATATCGGCCAGTTGTGCGGACGATTGGGGACCGATGTCGAGGATCATGTCGCCTTCTGCGACTGCTGATGCCGACACGGTACGCGCCTGCGCATCTGCTGCAAACTCGGTTGCCACCACGACGTCTGACGGAATGGGCACACCGGCACCACGCGCCTGCATTTTTTCAATGATGGAGGCTGCCTCGCCGACCAGGTCGCGTTCAACCAGCGACTTGCCAATGGGCAAACCCTTGGCCGCCATGAAGGTATTGGCAATACCGCCACCGACAATCAGTTGATCAACCTTTTCGGCAAGGCTGGTCAGGATGGTGAGCTTGGTGGACACCTTGGACCCCGCCACAATGGCCACCATGGGACGCTGCGGAGACTCCAGCGCCTTGCCCAAGGCTTCCAGTTCGCCGGCCAGCAAGGGACCGGCACAGGCTACGGGCGCAAACTTGGCGATGCCGTGAGTGGTGGCTTCGGCGCGATGCGCCGCACCAAATGCGTCATTGACATAGATATCGCACAACGCAGCCATTTTTTGGGCGAGTTCGTCGCTGTTTTTCTTTTCACCCTTGTTGAAGCGGCAATTTTCCAACAGCACGATCTGGCCGGGCTCGACAGCGACACCGCCCTCTACCCAATCGCGCACCAGCACTACCTCGCGTTCCAGCAACTCACCCAGACGGCGGGCAACGGGATGCAGGGAATCGGACTCGGTAAACTCGCCCTCCGTCGGACGTCCCAGATGAGACGTCACCATCAGCCGCGCGCCGTTTTCGAGGCAGTAACGGATACCGGGCAATGCAGCGCGGATACGGGTATCCTCAGAAATTTTACCCTCGTCGTCAAATGGCACGTTGAAGTCAACACGCATGAAAACACGCTGGTTGGAAACATCAAGATCGAGAAGGCGTTTGACGCGCAGCATGATGGGACCCGGAGCCTGAAATGTCGGAAACCCGGCATTATACCCCCTCATGGCGGGCTGTTCACACCGAAATTGTGCCGCTTGCTTGCACGCTTGCAGCCCTGTTGCTGCTCTGGCTGCTGCCCGATTTCGGATATGTGGCACACACGCTTGTTGCAACCCCATCTGGCTTACTTGGCCCATCCGCCGATGCAACACAGCCCGCGTCCGGGCTTGTATCCATGGCTAGGGCGCTGACCGGGCAATTCGCCCACATCGACCTATCCCACCTGTTTTTCAACCTCGTCGGCTTGTGGCTGGTGTGCTGGGGCTTCAAACCGTGGCGAAGCGTGGGGCGCGATTTTGCGTTTCTGGTTGCAGGTTTGCTTGGCGTTGCAGCAGGCCTGATCGGCTCGCCAGAAATCACGTGGTACAAGGGACTGAGCGGCGCTCTGCACGGCCTGTTTTGCGGCTATGCGGTTTGCATTGCCTTAAGCGACGAGCGCTGGCACGTCAAAGCAGTTGCGGTGCTGTTGATGGCAGGTGCCGCCGTAAAGTTGATTCTGGAAGACCCGCGACTGCTCGATCTTCTTGCCCAACGATGGGTCGATATCCGAAAAGCCCTGCCTGTCGGAGCACTTGATGCAAACGGGAAACCGGTTCTGTATGAAGCGCACCGATGGGGCGCATTGGCGGGACTAATGGCAGGACTGTTGGCAGGACGACTGAGCGACCGGATGGCAGGGAAGAAGTGACGCGTGACCGAGTGACCGAGTGACCGAGTGACCGAGTGACCGAGTGGCCGAGTATGCGCTTACTCGTTACTCGTCACTCGGATACTCGTCACTTTCTTTCTCGTTACTTCGCCGCCATCAGCGCCACGGTGGTG
>SXZD01000011.1 GCA_005788065.1 Burkholderiales bacterium | reverse complement strand
GGCGCCACAGCGCGCGCCATGCTGGTGCAGGCTGCAGCGCAAGCCTGGGGCGTTCCGGCAGACAGCATCAAAACCGCCAAGGGTGTTCTCACACACCCTGCCAGCGGGCGCAAGGCCGGCTATGGTGAAATGGCTCAAGCCGCCAGCCAGCAGGCTGTACCCACAGAGGTCAAACTCAAGTCGCCCGAGCAGTTCAATCTGATCGGCAAACAGGCTCCACGGCGCGACAGTGCCGAGAAGGTCAACGGCAAGGCTCGCTTCACACAAGACGTGCAACTGCCCGGCATGCTGGTAGCGGTGGTCGCCCACGCGCCGCAATTCGGCGCGACCGTAAAGTCAGTCGATGACAGCGCCGCCCGCGCCATCAAGGGTGTGGTGCAGGTGGTCAACATTGGCGATGCGGTGGCTGTACTGGCCAGCGACACCTGGACTGCACGAAAAGGCCGCGACGCTTTGCGCATCGAATGGGACGACAGCAAAGCCTTCAAACTCAGCACGGCAGACATCACGCAGCGTTACCGCGAACTGGGCAACAAACCCGGCAAGGCCGCAGTGGCGCGTGGCGATGCCGAGCAGGTATTGGCATCGGACAAAGGTACCCTGCTGTCTGCCACATTCGACTATCCCTACCTTGCCCATGCCGCCATGGAACCCATGGATTGCGTGGTTCAGCGCAGCGGCAACGGCTGCGAGGTCTGGAACGGCGAACAACTCCACACCGGCGACCAATATGCATTGGCCGGGCTTTTCGGGATCAAGCCGGAGGACGTGCGCATCAACACGCTGTACGCCGGCGGCAGTTTCGGTCGTCGGGCCAGCAAAACATCCGACTACGTCATGGAGGCCGCCCGAATTGTAAAAGCAGCCAACACCACGGCACCCGTCAAAATGGTGTGGATGCGCGAAGACGACACGCGCGCAGGTTACTACCGTCCGCAGTTCCATCACCGTATCGACGCACGTGTCAGCGACACTGGCGACGTTTTGGCATGGCGCCATCGCCTGGTGGGACAGTCCATCGCTACCGGGTCTGCATTCGAAGGCATGCTGGTCAAGGACGGCATTGATGCGCTGTCGATCGAAGGCGCATCCAACCTGCCCTACGCCATCGACAACTTCAAAGTCGAATTGCACACACCCACCGATATCAAGGTGCCCGTGTTGTGGTGGCGAGCCGTGGGCTCTACCCACACCGCACATTCAACCGAAGTGTTCATGGATATGCTGGCGCGCAAAGCCAAGGCAGATCCGGTGGCCTTCCGACTCAAACTGCTGGGCGACAAACATCCGCGTCATGCCGCCGTTCTCAAATTGGCGGCTGAGCAGGCCGGCTGGAACAAGCCACTGAAAGCTGGCAAAAAAGGCGAGCGCCGGGGCCGTGGCATTTCCGTACACGAATCGTTCCGCAGTTATGTGGCACAGGTTGCAGAAGTCACGGTGAAGCCAGACGGGTCGTTCAAAGTTGACCGCGTCGTATGTGCAGTCGACTGTGGTGTGGCCATCAACCCCGACATCATTCGCGCGCAGATTGAGGGCGGTGTGGGCTTTGCCCTGCAGGCCGCCCTGTATGGCGAAATCACGCTCAAATACGGTGTGGTGGAACAAGGCAACTTCGACAGTTATCAAATGCTGCGCATCAATGAAATGCCGGTGGTTGAAACGCATATCGTACGCTCGGCAGAACCCCCAACCGGTATCGGCGAACCGGGTGTGCCGCCGCTGGCACCGGCGGTAGTTAATGCATTGGCGAATGCCACAGGCAAGGTGCTGACCAACCTGCCGGTACGCACAACTGAACTGAAAGTGTGAGGCGAGATGCAAAAGGGTCAAGCGCACCGATGTGGATGCGCAATGCCGTGCAAAGATAGATACGAAAGCCAGCATCAAACAACGGTGCGAACCCACCGTCAACACTGGAACTTGATACGCAGATGGACACACTGGATACCGAAGTTCTGAACGCTGTGTGTGACTGGCTGGAAGCTGGTCACACGGCGCATCTTTTTACGGTCGTGCAAACATGGGGCTCAGCACCCCGCCCTGTCGGTGCCTTGCTGGCCATCCGAGACGACGGACGCGTAAAGGGTTCCGTATCGGGTGGCTGTATAGAAGACGACCTGATCCTGCGGGTGCGACAGGGCGAGTTTCAAGGATGTGAAGCACGCAGGCTCACCTACGGTGTCAGCACGGAAGAGGCGCGGCGTTTTGGTTTGCCGTGCGGTGGCAAACTGGAATTGATTGCTGAATCATTGACTCAAAGCGATTGGGTTCATGATCTTGCGCGCCGGGTACGTTCAGGGCAATTGGTAGAACGTACGCTTGAACTGAAAACCGGCAACGTCACGTTGCGCGGCCTGGGTTGCCAGTCGTCTCAGCGATCAAGCATCACACTGAGCGATACGCATCTGCGAACGCTGCACGGCCCGCAGTGGCGCTTGTTCATCGTGGGTGCGGGGCAAATCAGCGACTATCTGGCGCCCATGGCGCAGGCGGTGGGCTTTGCTGTCACTGTCTGCGACCCGCGCGAAGAATATGCCGATACATGGAATGTTCCGGGCACAAAGTTGCTCAAAGGCATGCCGGATGACGAACTGCTCAATTTCCGCCCGGACACCCGCACCGCGATTGTCATGCTCACGCACGATCCCAAGCTCGATGATCTGGCCCTGATCGATGCCCTGCCCTCTGCTGCCTTTTATGTCGGTGCACTGGGATCGCTTCGCAATCAGGCTGCAAGAAGGGAACGCCTGATGACGCATTTCAACGTCAGCGAAGATCACTTCGCCCGTCTTCATGGCCCTGTCGGATTGAACATTGGAAGTCGTACGCCGCCAGAGATTGCTGTCTCCATCATGGCGCAGATCATAGCCAAGAAAAATGCACTGACGCCCAGCACCGTCAACATCAGCTCGGGTACGGAACCGGTTTCAAGGTCATCGGCATGCCACATTCAAATGGCAGAAAGGTTTGGCGACTGAAAAGCGGAAACACCGGAAGCCCAGCAGCCGCCATCAGCAAGCCCAGCAACCATGCCCAGAACGCATCAAAACAAAATCATCGGCTTTCTGCTGGCAGCCGGTCGCTCATTGCGTTTTGGCAGCGACAAACGTCTGCATCGCTTACCGGATGGTCGCACACTGATGCAGGCTTCTTTGGACAGTATTTCTGCTGTGTGCGATGAAGTGTTGATTGCTGTGCGGCATGACGATTCAAGCGACATCCATGGCACATTATCCTTGGCTGCAAAGCATACGATCTATCACACGCAAGCCGATAACGCCGGGATGGGCGACAGCATTGCAACGTTGGCTAACATCGTTCGTTCACGTGGCGACGAAGTGTTTGCCGTCTTGGTCGCACTGGCGGATATGCCCTTCTTGAAGCATGAAACGCTTCACACACTCAAACAGAGAGCGATTGAGGCACTCGGCGCTGAACACGCTGAGGCAGATAATAGGTTAAACGATGTCGTAAACGACACGGCAAACGAGGCGACAAACCACGGAGCACGAGAAGATAACTTGTCACCTACCAGACCGCTTATCGTGTGTCCCCGCTTCCAACAGGAGCGCGGACATCCCGTCATTTTTTGTTCATCGTTATTAAATGAACTGTCCGCTTGCACTGGCGACACAGGAGCCAGGCGCATCCTCGAACGTCATGCGGATCGAATCATGCTGGTTGCTGTAGCCGACTTCGGTGTCACAAAAGATATCGATGTACCGGCTACGACGCAGTTGGCTGGGCCTTACGGCTGAAAGCCAGTCTGAAAAAATGCGTCTGCACCTCACTCCCACTCAATCGTCGCCGGCGGTTTTCCAGACACGTCATACACCACACGGTTGATACCCCGCACTTCGTTGATGATGCGGTTGGACACACGCCCGAGCAGCGCATACGGCAAATGCGCCCAATGCGCCGTCATGAAGTCTTGCGTTTGCACGGCACGGATGGCCACCACGTACTCATACGTGCGGCCATCACCCATCACACCGACAGACTTCACCGGCAAAAACACGGCAAATGCCTGACTGGTCAGGTCGTACCATGAGCGTCCGACATCAGACTCTGCGCAGATCCCAGCCGCCGCATCTGCTGGCGTTGCCTTGGTGTTGCGCAGCTCTTCAAT
>SXZD01000124.1 GCA_005788065.1 Burkholderiales bacterium | reverse complement strand
TTCAGTTGCGTGAGGATGCGCTCGGAGTCGACCAGCGCTTTGGGGCAGCCCAGGCTGACCATGCCGATGCGCCCTGTTTTTTGAGTTTCCTGCATATGTTCGCGTGTGTCCTGCGAAAGGGTTGATGTCATGACAAAGTGCGAAGCCCGGCATACGTCAGCACCAGCGACACGGTGACATGCGTCATCACGGTCACGGCCGCTGCGACCAGTCGCCCGGTCTGCAGCAATTCCACCACCTCAGCCGAAAATGTTGAAAACGTCGTGAGCCCACCGCAAAAGCCGGTGATGATGAGCAGGCGCCATTCGGGACTGATGTGTGGATGACTGGAAAGCCACGCGATGGCGAGACCGACACAGTACGCCCCGACAGCGTTGGCTGCCAGTGTACCCATGCTCAGTGCCGCACCGGCGAGATTGTAACGGATAGACAGCTGCCAGCGCAGGATCGCGCCCAGACTTGCTCCAGCCGAAATGGCCACGATGGATTTGATCATGCGTCAGTGCGCCGGAGCCGCAAGTCGAACGCGGGGTCGACGCCGGTCAGGCTGCGCCGCCCGTTTTGTCCTTGCCGTCTCTGGGCGCCTCTTTTGTTGGTGACGCGTTGGCACCGCCCGTGCCGGTTGCACCGGGCGCTCCAGGCGTTGCGCCCCCGCCCGGAAATCCGAGATTGTTGAACAGTGAGAATGTCTGGTTCTGGAACTGATCCTGCATCTGCACAAAAATATTTTTGCTCTGGTCGATGTAATTGCTCATCATGCTTTGGATCATGGGTGTCTGAACCGACATGAACTGCGACCACAATTCAGGGTTGACGAAATTCTTTCCGTCCACGAGGTTTTTACCCTGATCCTGTATCTTGGCCTGTATCTCCATGAAAGCCTGGAGATTTTTTTCCAGATAGGCTCCCATGATGCCCTGCATGGCATTGCCATAAAAGCGGATGATCTGAGCCAACACGGTGGAAGAAAACATGGGAACACCGACGGACTCTTCTTCCAGGATGATCTGCAGAAGGATGCTGCGGGTCAGATCTTCGCTGCTCTTGGCATCGACGACCTGAAAGTCTTCGGAGTCGAGCACCAACTGCTTGACGTCACCCAGCGTGATGTAACTGCTGGTCTGGGTGTCGTAAAGGCGGCGATTGGGGTATTTCTTGATTAACCGTTGCGCAGCCTTGCTCATGGTCTCGCATTCCTATGTTGTGTTGTGCCGCAACAGTGTACCGTGAAAAGACAAACGGGGCGACCAGAGGCAACAATTGTCACCCCCGGTTACCCCGTTGTTGACGCAACGCTTCCCTGAGCCAGCGGGCCTCATCCAACTGCATGAACCCGCGCAGGCTAGCCCGGACGCCAACTCAGCCCATGTGCAGACCACCGTTAAGCGAAAAGTCAGCACCGGTCGAGAAGCCCGATGCATCAGAGGCCAACCACGATACGATGGATGCGATTTCTTCGGGTGCGCCCAGACGCTTGACCGGGATGGTGCCGACAATCTTTTCCAGCACTTCCGGGCGGATCGCCTTGACCATGTCGGTTGCAATGTAGCCGGGGGAAACCGTGTTGACCGTTACACCCTTGGAAGCGACCTCCTGTGCCAGCGCCATGGTAAAGCCGTGCAGGCCTGCCTTGGCGGTTGAGTAGTTGGTCTGCCCGAACTGCCCCTTCTGTCCGTTGACGGACGAAATGTTGATGACACGTCCCCATCCCAGATCAACCATGTCGTCGATGACCTGTTTGGTCACGTTGAACAGCGAATTGAGGTTGGTGTCGATGACTGCATCCCAATCGTCCTTGCTCATTTTGCGGAACACGCCATCGCGGGTGATGCCGGCATTGTTCACCAAAACCTGTACGGGGCCATGTTCGGCGCGCACGCGCTCAAAAGCGGCCTTGGTGGAATCCCAATCGCCCACATTGCCTTCTGATGCAAAAAACTCCATGCCCTTGGCCTTCATGTCGGCCAGCCAGCGGTCTTTGCGGGGAGAATTGGGTCCGCAGCCCGCGATGACCTTGAAACCGTCCTGATACAGGCGCTCACAAATGGATGTACCAATGCCACCCATACCGCCTGTTACGTAGGCTACTTTCTTGTCTGCCATTTTGCTTTCCTTGCTTTCTGTCTGTATTAACGTTCTACGGCCAACGCAACGCCCATGCCACCGCCGATACACAGGGATGTTAGTCCCTTTTTCGCGTCGCGACGTTTCATTTCATGAATCAGAGAAACCAGAACCCGGCAGCCTGACGCTCCGATGGGGTGGCCCAAGGCGATGGCTCCACCATTGACGTTGATCTTGCTGGTATCCCAGCCCATTTCCTGATTGACCGCGCAGGCCTGAGCTGCAAACGCTTCGTTGATCTCCATCAGATCGAGATCCGCAGCCGACCAGCCTGCTTTTTCGAGGGCGCGGCGCGATGCGGGCACAGGACCCATGCCCATGATCTTGGGGTCGAGCCCCGAACTGGCGTAGCTCTTGATGCGTGCCAACACAGGCAGGTTGAGCGCGCGTGCACGCTCTGCGGACATGACGATGAC
>SXZD01000123.1 GCA_005788065.1 Burkholderiales bacterium | reverse complement strand
CGACCTGATGTCATGTCGCGGATCACCGCTTCAATGGCAGCGGCCTGATCGGCTGTTTCTTCAAAACCGAAGCTGTCGGCAAAAGCTTCATAGTCCGATGCGTTCAGGCCGAATGTATGGCCCTGACGCAATGCACGGCGCGCATACAGGTTGAGCAGTTCTGCGGCGGTGTCGCGCACTTGCTGTGCGGCCTTGCGTTTAGCCTTTTCCCATTGGCCTGAACCCAACGCATGCAGCGGGGCTGCTTCGGGATCTGCGCCACTGTAGCGGGCAATGACATGCAGTTGTGCCACCGGTACATACAGGTTGGATCCGTTGGCATATTCGAGATGAAGAAACTCTGCGATGCCTTCGCCCAGGTCCATCTCCACCAACCCCAGATAGCGGCCGATGCCATGCTGCTGGTGCACCACAGGGTCGTTGATTTTAAGTTCGGCCAGATCGCGGATGAGGGCATCTACGTTGCTGGCGCGTTCCTGTTGCCGGCGTCCACCGCTGCGGCGTGGTGAACTGCTGAACAGTTCGGTTTCGGTAACGAAAGCCGTTTCGCTGTCATCGGTTTTGAGTGCAAAACCGGTGTGGATGTCAGCGGTGACCAATGCGAGTGGGCCAGACTGATGCTCTACTTCTTCGAGCGTGCCCACACAGTCGGGCTGCAGACCGTGTTCAGCCAGCAGTTGCTGCAGCGTTTCGCGACGGCCATCGGTCGGTGCGCACACCAGAACTTTGCGCCCCGCTTGTTGTGAGTAGGCACGCAGCGCCATCAGTGGGTCGTCACTACGCCTGTTGATGGCCAGCGGGGGCAGGCCGTGTGCAACGGTTTCTGCGCGCACGGCACCTTGTGCGTCCGACAGATGAATGCGGGCGTGAGCTTTCAGGTTTTCAAAAAACTCGTCGCCGGTGAAATACAACTCATCGGGCCGCAGGATGGGGCGTTCGATGTCCTTTGACAAAAATGCGTGGCGGCTGTGCGTGTCGGCCCAAAAACGCGAAATGCTCTCGTCCACGCCACCATGGGTCAGTATGGTCAGCGAGCGTCCGGTTTCGAAATAATCGAACAGGCTGGCGGTTTCTTCAAAAAACAGCGGCAGGTAGTATTCAATGCCACCGGTGGCGACGCCATTGCCAATGTCGCGGTAGACTGCGCTGCGTGAGGGGTCGCCCTCGAAGCGGTCGCGCCAGCGCTGTCGGAACAGGGTGCGGGACTTTTCGTCCAGCGGCACTTCCCGCCCTGGCAACAGGCGGATCTCGCGCACCGGGTAAATGGTGCGCTGTGTGTCCACATCGAAGGTCTTGATGTTTTCAATTTCGTCATCGAACAGGTCGATGCGGAAAGGTGTTGCCGAGCCGGTGGGAAACAGGTCGAAAATGCCGCCGCGGGTGGCATATTCACCGGGCGACATCACCTGCGACACATGGCTGTAACCTGCGACCGTCAGTTGCGAGCGCAACTGCTCCATGTTCAGGCGGTCCTTTTGCCTGAAAAAGAAGGTGCGACCGGCCAGATAAGCCGGTGGCGCGAGTTTTTGCAGGGCTGTACTGGCTGACAGCAGCAGCACGTCCACATTACCGGTCTGGGCTGCGTGCAGGGTCGCCAGGCGCTCGGATACCAGGTCCTGATGCGGCGACAGCGTGTCGTAGGGCAGGGTTTCCCAGTCGGGCAGCACCGCGCATCGCAGCGTTGCGTCAAACAGGGGCATCTCTGCCTGCAGGCGCACGGTATCGGCCGGGGAGGCGCAGACCACCACCAGCAGTTGTTGTTGCCCGCGTGAACGCTGGGCGATGCCGGCAATCAGCCATGCGTCACCCGAACCGGCCGGACGGGCGAGGTTCAGACGACGGCCGGCTTGCCACGTATAATGGAGGTCGAAAGAAAACAGCATAAGCTGGCAATTATATCGGTCAGCGCGACGGCCTTACCAATTGACGACGGATACTCATGTTCATGTACCAACGCCGCCCTGTTTTGCAGTCCCCCGAAACCGGGGCCGGCATGCCGCGTTCGCCCCGCTGTGTGGCGCTGGTACCGGCCGCCGGTTCGGGCAGCCGGTTTGGCGCAGCGGTGCCCAAACAGTATTTGCCCGTGCTGGGTCAGCCCATGATCCGCTTGAGCGTGGCCACCTTTCTGGCACATCCGCAGATTGCGGCTGTCTACGTGGTGGCATCGCCTGATGATACCCGCGTCATTGAGGCGCTGCCTGCCGACCCCAAACTGCGCATACTGCCCTGTGGCGGGCGTACCCGGCAGGAGTCGGTTCTCAATGGCCTGAACGCCATGGAGCTGGAGGGCGAAGACGCCTGGGTGCTGGTGCATGATGCGGCCCGCCCGGGGCTTACGGCGGGCATGCTGGACCGTCTGATGGCTATCTGCATGGACCACCCGGTGGGGGGCATATTGGCCATGCCGGTGTCCGATACCCTCAAGCGCGCCCGCGAGCAGGACATCCGCGACGGCAGCCAGACACCGCTGATTACCGGCACTGTCCCGCGCAAGGGGTTGTGGTCGGCGCAGACGCCGCAGATGTTTCGCCGGGGTGACCTGGCGCGCGCCCTGCAGCAGGCATCGCAGCAGCTGTTGGAGGTGACTGATGAGGCCAGCGCCATCGAGGCCATGGGCCTGCAACCGTGCATGGTCATGGGGTCGCTGCGCAACTGGAAAGTGACTTTCGCAACCGATCTCAAAATGGTCGAAACCCTCATGCAACTGGATATCTGACATGGCGGGGTTCAACGGTCTGCCACCCATCCGCATCGGTCAGGGGTATGACGTGCATGCTTTGGTGCCCGGTCGCAGACTGGTGCTTGGCGGTGTGGATGTTCCCCATCACAGCGGACTGCTGGGGCATTCGGATGCGGACGCGTTGCTGCACGCCATCACCGACGCCCTGTTGGGCGCCTTGGCCTGGGGCGACATCGGCACCCAGTTTCCGGATACGGATGCTGCCTTCAAGGGCGCGGACAGCCGGGCGCTGCTGGCAGAGGTGCTGCGTCGGGTTCATGCTGCGGGGTGGCGGGTCATCAATGTCGATTCAACCGTCATTGCCCAAAGTCCCAGACTCGGTCCGCACATTCCCGCCATGCGGACCTGTATCGCATCGCTTCTCGGTGTGTCCGAGGCGCAGGTCGGTATCAAAGCCAAGACCAACGAAAAGCTGGGTTATCTGGGGCGAGGCGAGGCCATCGAAGCGCAGGCCGCAGTGCTCTTGGGGGCGGTGTGAGCGGCGGGGTCGGCGCCATCATCGGCTTCAGTTTTTCTCTGGAGACCGGTTCTGTCGCCGTGCGGGCGCCCGACGGACGCATTGTCGACCGGGTGCTTGAGGGGCATCGCAGTCATGCCAACGATGCGTTGGGTACCGTCAAAGCGCTGATGTCGGCTCTCGGTGTCACGCCGGGCGATGTTGCTGCGGTTGCGGCTGATGTCGGGCCGGGTGGTTTTACCGGCTTGCGCACCGCCTGCGGCATGGCGCAGGGATTGGCCATCGGTTGGGCGGTGCCCTGTGTGGCGGTTTCCAGCCTTGAGTTGATGGCGCATCAGGCGTTCAGGCAGATACCGGGTCTTGCGCCGGATGCAAGTTGTCTGACAGCGCTCGATGCCCGGCAGAGCGAGGTGTACGTGGCTGTGTGGCGGGGTGATCAAGCCATTCTCAGCCCCACGCTGTTGCCGTACGGCACTTCATCCCTGTTCGCCTCAAACGGGGACAGTCATTCTCAGACTCCCCTTCGGTTCGACATGGTTTGCGGACCCGGTCTGGTGCATCTGGATATTGATGCCGTACGCAATGAGTCCATCATTCCCGGTGCGCATGCGCTGGTTGATATTGCCGCTCGGCGTGTGGCCGCTGGTCAGACTCTGGCGCCGGCAGACTGCCAGCCGCTGTACGTCAGGCAGCAGATCGCACTGACCACTGAACAGCGCAGGGCCAGGGCGGGGGTGTGAATGGGCAACCTGCTGGTGCGTCCCATGAGCCTGACAGATCTGGACGCCGTTGTTGAAATTGAAAGCGCCAACTACCAGTTTCCGTGGACGCGGGGCCACTTTGCCGACTCACTGAACGCCGGTTACATCGCCATGTGTCTGGTGGTCGACCAGCGGGTTCAGGGTTACTGCATCCTCATGCGTGTGCTGGATGAGGCGCATCTGCTGAATATTTCCATTCGTACCAGCGAACAGAACCGCGGTTGGGGCAGCTTTTTGCTCGATTGGTGCTGTGCGCATCTGCGCGCGCAAAACTGCTCCGGGTTACTGCTGGAGGTGCGGCCGTCCAATGAAGCGGCCCGTCACATCTATGAGCGCTTCGGTTTTCGTCTGGTGGGTGTGCGCAAGGGGTATTATCCGGCAGTGGTGGGTCGAGAAGATGCACTGGTGCTGTTCAAGTCCTTCGATGAGTTGACGCAGGCTGTCGACACCGGCAAACCGATGGGGAGTTCATGAGTCTGTCCGCATACGATCGTGCCATCTGGTCCGCCATGGGGCTGGGACCTGTCTGGGTGGAACGGGGCCAGCCTGCTCAGGCCGGCGAATCGGCCCAAGCGTCGACCGTTCGTGACGCCATTGCCTGGGTCGGTGCCTACGAAACCGAAGCAGACGATGCAGGTCAACACTGGCCGGCAGGTCCTGCCGGGCAATTGCTGCTCAACATGCTCAAAGCGGCCGGTATTGACGCGCGTGCTCAGGTGTTTCTGGGTTTGCATACGCCGCATGGTGGCAGTGCACCGGCCGCGATCGCAGAGCAGGTGCGCATCCGTCTGCAACAGAGCGCGTGCGCGAAAGCCGTGCTGATGGGAGATAACGCCGCACGTGTGTTGTCGGCGCTGGAGCCATCAGGCATCCGGAGCTCAAACGCCCCCTACGTACTGCAACTCGATTCGCATAGGGTTGCCTGTGCGGCAATGGAGGGGCTTGCAGAACTTTTGTCCGACCCCCGCAGAAAAGCGTTGGCTTGGGCTGATCTGTGTCGGATCAAATCGCAGTTCATGCAAGACGCCTGACCAGGCGGCGCTCGCCCATTCGTGCATAGGCCTGGCTGACCCTGCCTGACCCCGCCTATTCGTGCCCGATCTGCGATTCCACGTTGAAGTGGGTCTGGTTGTGACGGTGGCGGATGAACACCAGTACCATGGCGACTGTCACAAAAGAACCGAACAGAATGATGACCGTGTTCACATGAAAGTTCAGGTGTATGAGCAGGGCATACAGGCCCAGCATGGTCAGCACCGACAGGTTTTCATTGAAGTTCTGGATGGCAATCGACATGCCCGCACTCATCAGCACATGTCCGCGGTGCTGCAGCAATGCGTTCATCGGCACCACAAAAAAGCCGGACAGCCCGCCGATGACGATCAGCAGCGGGAAGGCAATCCACTTGTCAGTGACCAGGGTCATCACCATCACCACCACGCCCATCGCCACACCCACCAAAATGACGCGCAGCGACTTTTTCAGCGGAATGGCTTTGGCTGCTACCATGGCGCCGGCCGCTACGCCGATGGCGCAGATGCCCTGCAGCAGGGCACCCTGATTCAATGGCATGCCCAGCGCGGTTTCAGCCCATTTGAGTACGATAAACTGCAGCGTTGCACCGGCACCCCAGAACAGGGTGGTCACCGCCAGCGAAATCTGCCCCAACCGGTCTTGCCACAGGATCCAGAGACAGCGGCGAAACTGGTTGAGCAGCACGATGGGGTGTATGCCGCTTTTGCTGTAGCGCGCACCGGTATCGGGTATTCGCAGATTGAAAATCGCAGCAATGACATACAGCCCGATGATCACGACCATCGCCGCTTCGGGCGCGGTGTCGATGCCGGTATCCAGATGTGGCAGGGGGTCGATGGCCAGCAGCATGCTCGAGACAGTGGGCGATATCAACGCACCACCGACAAATGTGCCCGCGATGATCGACCCGACTGTCAGCCCTTCAATCCATCCGTTGGCGACCACCAGTTTTTCTGCTGGCAGCAGTTCGGTCAGGATGCCGTATTTGGCCGGGGAATAGGCCGCGGCACCCAGTCCGACCAGCGCATAGGCTGCCAGCGGGTGCACGTGATAAAACATCAGCAGGCAGCCCAAGACCTTGATGGTGTTGGTGATGAACATCACCCGGCCTTTGGGCATTGAATCGGCAAAAGGCCCCACGTAGGGCGCCAGCACAACATACGACACCACGAAAAACAACTTGAGCAGCGGGGTCATCCACTCGGGTGCCTGAATCTGCAGCAGCAGGGCAATGGCTGCGATCAACAGGGCGTTGTCGGCCAGTGAAGAAAAAAATTGCGCCGCCATTATGGTATAAAACCCCGGCTTCATTCGGCACAATCCTGTAGTCTGCTCATGTTCTTGTCTGAGATCATTCGATTGGGATCTGCTGTGGTGAACGCTTTATAACACATCCTGCCGCACACACCCTTACGCTTTTGTTGCAAGACACGTTTGTTATGCCAAGACCCATACGCGCCCGCATCAGTCCGGCCCATCTGGCCCATAACCTGGCCGCTCTGCGCGCGCGTCTGGCGCCCGGTACCGAATTGATGGCCGTCATCAAGGCTAATGCTTACGGTCATGGCATCGAACGGGTGTATGGCGGGCTGGCCGCGGCTGATTCGCTGGCGCTGTTGGATATTGAAGAAGCGCGTCGGGTCCGTGCCATCGGATGGTCCGCGCCAGTGCTGTTGCTCGAGGGTACTTTCGGCTTTGATGACTATGCGGCGGTGGCGAATCTGCGGCTGGATTTCACGCTGCACAACGCTCAGCAGGTGGTCGACCTGCAACGCTTTTTCGACACCGCGGGGCCGTTGGCCGAATCGCGCGTGTTTGTGAAGGTCAATACCGGCATGAACCGCCTGGGTTTCGTGCCGGATGAGGCGCTCACTGTCATGCTCAAGGCGCTGGGCTGGCTCAGGCAGGGCCTTATTCGCCATTTGGTGTTGATGACCCATTTTGCCAACGCAGATGAAGTCACCCCATCAGGGCCGGATGCGCCGACGCAGGCGGGTCGTCTGATGGCGTTGGCCGATGAGGTGAGACGGCAGGATGCTGCGCGTGGCGACGGTGTTTCTGACACGACTGCCACCACGGCGGCTGATTTCACTGTCAGTCTGGGCAATTCGGCAGCAGCACTGGGGCATGCCCCGATCGCAGGCGATATTGTCCGGGTCGGCATTGCGCCCTGGGGCGCCAGCACCGGGCCGGTTCATGCTGACGAGGCGGGTTTGTTGCCAGTGATGCGGCTGTCCAGTCGCATCATCGGTGTGCAGCAACTGCAGCCCGGTCAACGGGTCGGTTATGGCAGCCGCTTTGAAGCGGTCAAGCCCATGCGCATTGGTGTGGTGGCCTGCGGGTACGCAGATGGTTATCCCCGGCACGCCCCCGATGGCACGCCGGTGGTGGTGCAGGGGGTGCGGACCCAGGTGGTGGGGCGTGTGTCCATGGACATGCTGACGGTGGATATCACCGACATACCTGCAGCCGGCTTGGGTTCTGAGGTGGTGCTGTTTGGCGATCACGGGCTGGGGGTGGATGAAGTGGCCACCGCATGCGACACCATCGGTTATGAACTGCTGTGTGCTGTTGCGCCGCGTGTGCCGTTCGAGGTGCTCGCATGAGCAAATCCAAATTGCAGTACACCTGCACAGAATGCGGGCACAACAGTCCCAAGTGGGCAGGGCAGTGCCCGGCCTGTCAGGGGTGGAACACATTGGTTGAAACGGTAGCCGAGGATGCAGTCGCAGCCGCCGGAGGTTCACGTGCTGCAAGGTTTGCAAGTCTGGCGCCCCGCGCGGACGTGCAGGCCCTGTCGGCCATACAGGCAGAAGAGCAGCCGCGGTTTTCCAGTTCCATTTCAGAGTTTGACCGGGTGCTGGGCGGTGGCTGGGTGCCCGGCATGGTGGTGTTGCTGGGCGGTGACCCCGGTATCGGAAAGTCCACGCTTTTGTTGCAGTCTCTGGCGCAGCAAAGTGAGCAGCGCAGCGTGCTGTATGTCAGCGGCGAGGAGTCGGCCGGGCAGATTGCCCTGCGTGCCCAGCGGCTGGGGTTGGAGCGGGCCAATATGCCCGTACTGACCGAGATTCAGCTCGAAGCGATTATCGACGTCCTGCAAAAAACCCGTCCTTCCGTGGTGGTCATTGACTCCATCCAGACCCTCTACACCGCTACGCTCAACTCCGCGCCGGGCTCGGTTGCCCAGGTGCGCGAGTGTGCCGCGCAGCTTACGCGGGTGGCCAAGGCCAATGGCGTAGCGGTCATTCTGGTGGGGCATGTGACCAAAGAAGGCACGCTGGCAGGTCCGCGCGTGTTGGAACACATCGTCGATACGGTGCTTTACTTCGAGGGAGACACTCACTCGGCTTACCGCTTGGTGCGTGCGTTCAAGAACCGTTTTGGT
>SXZD01000122.1 GCA_005788065.1 Burkholderiales bacterium | reverse complement strand
GGCAACCATGCGCAAGGCGTGGCAGTGGGCGCACAGCGCCTGAAAGTGAAAGCCACCATCGTCATGCCGCTGACCACCCCGCAGGTCAAGATTGACGCAGTGCGCCGCTTTGGTGGCGAATGGGTCAACATCGTGCTGCATGGCGAGAGCTACAGCGATGCGGCCGGACATGCAGCCGAACTGGAAGCATCCGAGGGCTATACCTTTGTTCATCCCTTTGACGACCCGGACGTGATTGCAGGCCAGGGCACCATCGGCATGGAACTGCTGCGGCAACTGACCGGCCCGATTGATGCGGTGTTTGTGGCTATCGGCGGCGGCGGACTGGCTGCCGGCGTTGCAACGTATATCAAGCAGGTCCGCCCCGACATCCGCGTCATTGGGGTGCAGACCGTGGATTCGGATGCCATGGCGCGCAGCATACAGGCGGGCCGCCGGGTACAACTGAACGACGTGGGACTGTTTTCGGACGGCACGGCGGTGAAGTATGTGGGCAAAGAGACCTTCCGCCTGTGTAAAGAGTATCTGGATGACATCATCCTGGTGGATACCGATGCGGTGTGCGCAGCCATCAAGGACGTATTCCAGGAAACGCGCGGTATTCTGGAACCGGCCGGCGCACTGGCCATGGCGGGTCTGAAAGAATATGCGGCAGCCCACCCGGATCGCAGCGGTGCCCTGATTTCAGTGGCCTGTGGTGCCAACATGAATTTTGACCGTCTGCGTTTTGTGGCAGAACGCGCCGAAGTGGGAGAACAGCGGGAAGCCATTTTTGCCATCACGATACCGGAGGAGCGCGGCAGTTTCCGCCGTTTCTGTGAAGCCGTCGGGCCGCGGAATGTGACGGAATTCAACTACCGCATCTCAGACTCGAACGAAGCACACCTGTTTGTGGGCATCCAGATTGCCGGACGAACGCAGGCAGCCGATATCGCAGCCCACTTCAATTCGCTGGGTTTTCGCACGCTGGACCTGACCGATGATGAGGTCGCCAAGACCCATGTCCGGCACATGGTGGGCGGACGCTCATCGCTGGCCAGCGATGAACGGGTGTTCCGTTTCGAATTTCCGGAACGCCCAGGCGCATTGATGAAGTTTTTGACGGAAATGAACCCGGGATGGAACATCAGCCTGTTTCATTACCGCAACCACGGTGCAGACTATGGCCGCATCTTGGTGGGCATTCAACTGCCCTCACAGGACAACAAGACATTCCGGCAATTTTTGACCACGCTGGGCTACAAGCACGAAGACGTGACCGACAACCCGGTGTACAAGCTTTTTTTGGGTTGAAATCTGTCAGTCTGTCAGACTGTTCGGCCCTTTGTCTCAGGCCTCGTCGCACGGGTCGGCATCGAATGCGATGTCGCCCTGCGCCAAGGGCTCGCCACCGGGCTTGATGGTTTCAAACGGAAATAGCTGTCGGTCCATCAGATGGCTGGGGGCCACATTGGACAATGATGTGAACAGGTTGGCCACCCAGCGCGGATTGTGTTTTTCCCATTGGGCCAGCATTGCCTTCATTTCCTTGCGCTTGAGATTGTCCTGACTGCCGCACAGATTGCACGGAATGATGGGGAATTGCTGTTGTTGCGCCCAACGCTCCAGATCGCGTTCACGCACATAGGCCAGCGGGCGTATGACGGTGTGACGGCCATCGTCGCTGACCAGTTTGGGCGGCATGGCTTTCATGCGGCCGCCGTACAGCAGATTGAGCATGAGGGTCTGCAGGATGTCATCCATGTGATGACCCAGCGCAATCTTGGTGGCACCCAGCTCACCGGCCACCCGGTAGAGAATGCCGCGGCGCAGCCGCGAGCACAGTGAACAGGTGGTTTTGCCCTCGGGGATGAGGCGCTTGACGATGGAATAGGTGTCCTGCTCTTCGATGTGATACTCGATGCCCCGCGCCTTCAGATACGCTGGCAACACGTCCTCAGGGAAACCGGGCTGCTTTTGATCGAGGTTGACCGCCACGATGGAAAAGTCGATCGGCGCACGCTCGCGCAGCATCAGCAGGACATCGAGCAGGCCGTAACTGTCCTTGCCGCCGGACAGGCACACCATGACACGGTCGCCCTGCTCGATCATGTTAAAGTCGCCGATGGCTTTGCCCACCAGACGGCACAGACGCTTTTCCAGCTTGTTGTTTTCGAAAGCGGCTTTTTGCGCCTGGCGCCCGGCGAATTCGGGCTCGATAAAATGTAGGGTGTGTTCCATGTGGGCAGCGCTGCGGCGCCCAAGCGCCGACGGGACAGACATCGTAAACTTCCAATTTTACAGCAGACTGCCACCCGTGAACCCCGAAACACCCGACTGGATGGGCAATTTTTTGTCGGCGAATCAGAATCTTGTCCGGTTTGACCGCTTCATGCAGGCAGCCCTTTACGACCCGGTGCATGGCTACTACAGCCGCGCAGACCGGGTGTTCGGACCGGAAGGTGATTTTGTCACCGCACCCGAGCTGTCTTCGCTGTTTGGCAGAACGCTGGCCTGCGCGCTGCGCGAGGCCATCAAGGACTGCGGCGGGCACATCTGGGAGTTTGGCGCAGGTCGAGGCCTGCTGGCGCGTGACATTCTGACCGAGTTGGGTGATGAGGTCGCGTGTTACCACATCGTCGATGTGTCTGGCGCGCTGCAAACCCTGCAGCGCGAAACCTTGCAGGCCGGCGGCATCGACACAGATGCCCGCGTGCGCTGGGAGACACAATTGCCCGACACGCTCGAAGGCGTGCTCATCGGAAATGAAGTGCTCGACGCCATGCCCGTCAGGCTGTTCGCATGGAATGCAGGTACGGTATGCGAGCGATTCGTGGGTTTGAGCGACGCTGCGCAACGCACGTTGGCATGGCAAGACCTGCCGGCGGACGATGAACTGCGCCATGCCGTCGAGTCCTTGCACCGGACTCACGGCCCGTGGCCGGATGACTATGTGTCTGAATGGCCAGAGCAGGCCATCGCATTTGTGCGCACCATCACGCAGTCGCTCAAAGGCATCGCACTGTTTGTCGATTATGGTTTCGGTGCGTGCGAGTTCTATCATCCACAACGCAGCACCGGTACGCTGGTGGCGCACCACCGCCACAAGATGAGCGATGAGGTGCTGGATCGACCGGGCGAGCAGGACATCACGGCGCATGTCGATTTTTCTGCCCTGTTTGAGGCGCAACATGCAGCAGGCGGTGAACTGCTGGGCTACACCAGTCAGGCTGCGTTTCTGCTGCACAACGGCCTGCTGGACAAACTGGATGCCAGCTTTTCACCGGCCAGACGACAAGCCGTTCAAATGCTGGTCAACCCGTCCGAGATGGGTGAACTGTTCAAGGTGATGGCGTGGTGCCGCGGCGTCAATCCGGATAACTGGGCACTGACGCGGACACTGGCGCAGATTGATCGCAGCCGGCAGTTGTAGACACGGTCAATGTCCGTCTGACTTCGCAGCGTCGAGGTTGCATCCGGTCAACTGACCGAAATCGAACTTGGCCCGAATTTCCATCAGCTCTTCAATCTGTTCTTCGTTGCCGCGCAACTCATACACGGTCTTGGATGGTCCCATGCGGGTGTAGATGGTCGCACCCGGAAACCCTTTTCCGTCCAGATATTCGATTTTGGCTTTGGCCTGACCGCGGCTTCTGAAGGTGCCATAGACCACATGCCCGCGGGTCACATCTTCGCTGTTGCTGACCATGGCATCTGCAAAACCCTTGATACGCAGCTCTTTCATGAAAGCTGCCGTGTCCTTGGCCGATGCCGGCCAATAAACCTGATAACCGATGGGCTCGGTCTCCGTGATGAGTTTGCGCTGTCCACCCCAGTCGCCGAGCAGTTGATCGACCCGGCGCAAATCGATGGCATTGAATGGCCCCCAGCGGCGGCATCGCACCGTCTTGAATGAACCCTCGTGGGCTGAGTCTGCATGGCCCTCACCCTGCGAAGCCTGCCACGGCGCATGGACTGCCAGCCACTGCGGTTGAACCGGATCGGTGGCCTCCTTGATGCCGCCCTGCCCGCCAACCCATGCAGATGAACGCCACAAGATGAACACCAGCAGGTTCAGTACAAACAGCGACACCAGCGAACGCGACCAGCCGCGATTCTGCGGTAGCGTCAGCAGCGCTTTGACGCCGCGCAGAACCAGAACTGTATTGGTTCGCCACTGTTTGTCCATTACCCTCTTTCCCCGGTTTGCCGGTTTGATGAGTTCGATACGGCTTAAGACCCCGTGTATCGTCCCCAGACCGAAAGCCCTTCCAGCACCAGCCATTCGCGCTCTCGGGCGCTTTCAAAAACGGGACGCAACCACTGTCGCGCACCGCCCGTCAAAACAAGCAGCGGTTCTTCTCCACTCTGCCCATGCAATGCCGACAGCATGCCACGAACTGCGCCCGCTTGCGCCTGCACGATACCGGAGGCAATGGCCTGCGGAGTATTCTGCGGAAACAGCGCCCACTGCGGACCGACCTGCGGCAACTGTGCCGTGTTCTGATGCAGCGATGTGGCCATCATCTGCGGGCCGGGCAAGATGTATCCACCCCTGAAACAACCCTCAGCATCCACTGCATCCACAGTCGTTGCCGTGCCGGCACTGACGATAACGGCAGCACGACCGGAAAATGAATGCGCCACGGCCAGCGCACCCAGAAACCGGTCCACACCCAGTTGCGCGGGCTCGTCGTACGCATTGCGCAAAGGACCATGACAGCCGGTGGATTGAATCACTTGCAGGCCGAGGGATTGGACCTGCGCAAACTCGCTGAAAAGGGCGAGCCACTGTTGCGGCCCCACCCGTGCCAGACGGATGGAGGTGACATCACAGATCTTCTCGATGCGCAGTCGGCCGATGGTGTCAGCGATGCGGGTGAACAGATGATCGGCCTCAACGGCATCTGAATGCGCATGCGAGGACACATGTCCGGGCTCGGTGAGGAAGTTTCCATCCGCATCCGCAACACACCACTTCAGCCGCGTGTTGCCGATATCAATCAAAAGAACGCCCGCTGCCTGTGAACGCGGCAAGCGCAGGGACAACTCGCCGATGGACAGCAGGGTCGGCCCCTGATCTGTGCGCAGCCGATACTGACCGTCTGGCGCAACACCCTCGGAGACCCCCTCCAACACAATGCCGCCGCGCTCATGGACACACAGCGCCCTGCCTTTCCAGGCATCCAGTTCTCCGGCCTGTTCACACCAGGCAGACAGAGCCGATCCGTCGCTAGCAATAGCAAGGATATCGGTCAAAGCCTGAGCCAGTGCAAGCGCCAGAGACTGTACCGATGAATGCGTATCTGACGAGGCAGCAACCGTAACACCGGAATCCTGAAGACTGACACGGGGAAGGGCGTTGGCCGACCCTGCGTCTGCCCTTGCAGTTTCGGTCGTCGCCATTTCGCTGGCAAGGTCAAACGGCTTGAGGTTGATACCCACACCGGCCACCAGCAGGGTCTGCGCTCCTGCACCCGCGCTGCTGGCTTCGCACAGGATGCCGCCGAGTTTCCCGAAGCGAACCGGAGCCGGATTGTTGGCCTCCTCGCGGCCACCGCCACCGCCGCCAGCAAGCGGCGCAGCGCCGGACGATTGATGTGTGTCGTCGAGAGCCAGCACAATGTCGTTGGGCCACTTGAGCATCGCCGCGCATCCCAACTGTCCGAGTACGCGCACCACCGCAGCACCCAAAGCAACCGTCAGCGCCGGATGGGCCTGCTGCCCGGTCGGCAATCGACGACCGACACTCAGGCACAGGGATGCGCCCGGCTGACTGTGCCAGACCCGTCCCTGACGGCCTCGCCCTGCTGTCTGCTTGTCCGTCCAGAGGGCGCACCATGCATCGGAACCGCCGGGAGAAGCAGTGGGCGCAAAAGCACCTGCCGCATCATCCCGCAGGCGACTCATGCACGCGGTATTGGTGGAATCAACCTCCATGATGTGGACAAGGGGCAACAGACGGTTTGCCCCGCCGGGGTCAGTCACATACACTGAAGGCATCGAATCTGTCAGACCGTGTTTGCTCATGGCTTCATTGTGCCACGACCCCGGGCCTCGCGAATGACCGCTTTCCGGCGCTTTCGCCCCTACAGGCCAGACACCGCGGTTGAACCCGCGGGTCGCTCAGCCCAGGCCCACCTGAGAGCCTTCACGGCCTTCTATGCCCTGCTGATCGTTCATCTGAGCCTCTACCCCTACAGCAACTGGCGCGACCTGGGCGTGGGTGCGTGGGAATACTGGTTCACGCCCTGGATACCTCCGCAGCAGCGGTTTTTGCCGGTGGATGCCGCCATGAATGTGCTGGCCTACGTGCCACTGGGCAGCCTGTTGCTGGTCAGCCTGCCCCAACATTGGCGCCGCTTTGTATCCGCAGGCATCGTAGTCTTTGCAGCCTGCAGCCTGCTGTCGGCGGGTCTGGAAGCGGTACAGACTTTTTTGCCCGCCCGGGTTCCTTCCAAAATGGACTGGCTGTGCAACAGCGCAGGGGCGGCGCTGGGCGTTGTGCTGGCCAGAAGCGTCCTGTCGCTGCTGCAGCGCATCCGCAGCGCTGTCACACCAACTGTGCCCGGCCTGCTCGCCGATGCCAACTGGGAATCCACATTCACCATGGGTCTTTGGCTTTTCTGTCTGCTATCGCCCCTGCCATTACCCTATGTGATGGGGCCGTGGCTGGGCGATATCTGGCTGTTCTTTGTGGAAGGCGACATGGGGGACGACCTGCTGCCATCCATGGAGTGGCTGGCTGACTGGGAAACGACAGCGCAGATACTGGCCAGCACCGCCGGGCTCACCGGGGCCTTGTGTCTGGGACTGGCGCAGACACGACCGGGGCCGCAACGCCTGCCACTGTTTGCCGTGCTGCTGACATTTGCAGGTCTGACCGGCTGGCTGGCGCCACAGATCCTGCCCCTGATGCAGGGGAGCGAACTTCACACGCCTGCTTTTGTCTGGGGAGACACCGGACTGCTCTGTGTATCGGCTGCCATGCTCATGTCACTGTGCCTGGCACTGTCGGACTGGCCCGCCCGACGACTGGCCCTGATCAGCGTTGCAGCCCTGTTTGTGGCATTGGCCTGCACTGCATTCCTGCCCGGTTACAGCCAGATGGCACTGCGCCCGCAATCGGTGGCCGCGCAACGTACCGTGGAACAGTTGATGGCCGCTGCGGACTGGATCGGCGCAATCTGGCCGGCACTCGGTATGCTGGTGGCCTGGCGTCTGTCCCGAAACGCATCCTGAAATCGGCGATAATGGAGGGGAAGGTATCGCCGGAGGCGTCATGTCGTATTACCAGCACCATGTTTTTTTCTGCACCAACCAGCGCACCAACGGTGAGAACTGTTGCGCCAACCACCGCGCTGCCGAACTGCACGCCTATGCGAAACAGAAAATCGCATCCATGGGCCTGAACGGTGCCGGCCGCATCCGCATGAACAAGGCAGGCTGCCTTGACCGCTGTGAACTCGGTCCGATACTGGTCATCTATCCGGAAGAAACGTGGTACACCTTCATGGACGAATCCGATATCGACGAAATCATCAGCGAACATCTGGTCAATGGCCGTCCGGTTGAGCGACTCAAAGTGGATCATGAACCCCCGCACACTGCATGAACTGTGGCAAGGCGCCCCCGACATCGCGGGCGCCGGCACGGGTCGAACAGCCATCGAGGTATCGATCGACCGGCCAGACGGCACCGCCGTCGGTCTGGCTGTGATTGCGCATCCGCATCCGCTGTTTGGCGGCACCAAAGACAACAAAGTGGTGCAGACCATCGCACGCGCATTCCTGCAAATGGGTTTTGTAACCGTGCGACCCAATTTTCGGGGTGTGGGACAGAGTGCGGGCGAACACGATAACGGCCGGGCCGAAACAGCAGACCATCTGGCGATTGCACGTCATGCACTGCAGACACTGATGCCGGCCGGCAGTACGCGTCTGGCCATGGCCGGATTTTCTTTTGGTGCGTTTGTGACCACACATGCAGCCGCACAACTGGCCACCGAAGGGGTTCAGGTTGAAAAACAGGTGCTGGTGGGCACCGCCTGCAGCCGTTTTGATGTGGCCCCCGTTCCGGCCAACACACTGGTGATACACGGCGACGCAGACGACACGGTGCCGCTGGACAGTGTGCTGCAATGGGCACGTCCGCAAACCCTGCCGGTCATGGTGTTACCGGGAGTAGAACACTTTTTCCACGGAAAATTACCCTTGCTGAAAGAGCTTATAGTGCGCATGTATCCTGCCTGACCCGATTCACCCAAGTCATCCGTTTGACCACCGCTTTTCGATCTGATCCCTCTTTGCCACGGTATCTTCATTCATGAACATGTCTTCTGTTTTTTCCCGCCCCGGTTTGAGCCACGCACACCTGTCCCGGTCACTCTTTGCGCTGGCTCTGCTTGCATCGCTTAACCTGCAGGCCAACGCAGCGCCCAAGGCCTCTGCGGTCACACCCACCGGCAATGCACCCGTCACCACCGGCATGACCGGTGAAGTACCTCCGCCCGCTGTTGCAGCCCGCGCTTTTGCATTGCTGGACATGTCCACCGGCCAACGTCTGGCCGCACAAGACCCGGACATGCGTGTCGAGCCCGCATCGCTGACCAAGCTGATGACGGCCTATCTGACATTCAATGCCCTGCGTGAAAAACAGCTGACGCTGGAGCAGACCGTCGCTGTCTCCCAGCGCGCCTGGAAAGCCACCGGCTCGCGCATGTTCATCGAGCCGAACAAACCGGTGACAGTGGGTGAGCTGGTGCGCGGCATGATCATCCAGTCCGGCAACGACGCATCAGTCGCACTGGCCGAAGCCATTGCCGGAGACGAAACGCAGTTTGCAACCCTGATGAACCGCGAAGCCAACCGTCTTGGCATGAAGAACACGCAGTTCCGCAATGCCACCGGACTGCCCGACCCCCAGCACTACAGCACTGCACAGGACCTGACCCTGCTGGCCTCCGCACTGGTGCGCGACCATCCCGATTTTTACAAGTTCTATTCGGAACGCGAATACACCTACAACGGCATTCGCCAACCCAACCGCAACAAGCTGCTGACCATCGATTCAACCGTCGACGGCATGAAAACCGGCTATACCGAAAATGCCGGTTATTGCCTGGTGTCTTCTGCCAAGCGCACGCTGCCCAATGGTGTAGACCGCCGTCTGGTATCGGTCGTGCTGGGCGCTCCGTCTGACAATGTCCGCGCACAAGAAAGCCTGAAACTGCTGAACTACGGTTTCCAGATGTTTGAAACCGTCAAGCTTTATGGCGAAAACCAGGTGGTTGCAACACCCGATATCTTCAAGGGCGTGCGTCCGACACTCAAAACCGGTTTTCAGCGCAATGTCATCATTTCAGTGCCGCGCGGCGCCGCAGGCAAACTGCAAGCCAGTTTCCAGAAAGTCGATCCGCTGATCGCACCGGTCAAGGCCGGGCAACCCGTGGGCCAGCTGCAGGTGACGCTGGATGGCAAGGTGCTGCTTGAAACACCGATGGTGGCACTGGAAGATCTGGACACTTCAGGTCTGGTGGGCCGTCTGGTGGACTCGGGAAAGCTGTGGTGGAAGGCACGCCAAAGCGCAAACACGCAAACACCGGCACAAGCACCGGCGCAAACACCAGCGCCAGCGCCTGCCGCAGCGCAGTGACATGAAGACGCGGGTGTGCCATCGACGGAAGGCACACCCGCCCCTCGCAGCACGCCCGAACCCCGGAAACAAGCGATACACTGGACACCATGAGCGCACCTGAAGAACGTACCAGCCTGCTGACATTTCCGTGCGACTTTCCGATCAAGGTGATGGGAAAGCGTGTGGATCATTTTGCGCAGGACATTGCGGCGGTGATCAGCCGGCATGCGCCTGACTTTGATGCGGCCAGCATCGAAATGCGGGCCAGCTCGGGCGGCAACTATATTTCGCTGACCTGCACGGTGGCGGCAACATCGCAAGCGCAGCTTGATGACATCTATCGGGCACTGACGTCACACCCGCTGGTGTCTGTGGTTCTCTGAACGGCAGACGTCGGTCAGGTGATCAAACCCCGTACTGCTGCCGATATGCAGCCACCTGGTCACGATAGGCCGACGCACCGCTGACAGCCGCTGCATCCGATTGCAGGAATTGCATCAGGTCAGACAGGTTGGCAATGGCAAACACCGGCATGCCATACGTGGCCTCCACTTCCTGCACGGCTGAATGTGCAGTGAGTTGACCGTCACGCACACCTTTTTCCATGCGGTCTAACGCAATCAACACCGCTGCTGGAGTAGCACCCGCTGCGCGGATGATGTCCACCGATTCGCGCACCGATGTGCCCGCCGTGATCACGTCATCAATGATGACCACCCGACCCTGCAATGGTGCACCGACGATGGTGCCTCCTTCGCCATGGTCTTTGGCCTCTTTGCGGTTGAATGCATACGGGATATCGCGCCCCATCTGTGCCAGTTGCATGGCAGTACCCGCCGCCAACGGAATGCCCTTGTAAGCGGGGCCAAACAGCATGTCAAATGCAATGCCGCGCGCCTGCGACTGCTGCAGCAGTGCCTGCGCATAAAATGCACACAGGGAATTAAGTGCGCCACCGGTATTGAACAGCCCCGCATTGAAAAAATACGGCGACAGACGTCCGGCCTTGGTCTTGAATTCGCCGAAACGCAGCACCTGCTGCGACAGCGCAAACTGCAGGAATGCGTCGGGCGACAAAGGGATCTGTGTGCCTGCAACAGGTGCGGAGGATGATGCAGAAAGGTCGGGAGCAGCGGTCATGGTGGCAATCTTTTTCCTGAGAATCGCTATTATCTCAAATAACGCAGCACTGAAAGGCATCGACATGTTCACGGTCATTTCGGCCAACCTCAATGGCATCCGCTCGGCCGCCAACAAAGGCTTTTTTCAATGGATGAACGAGCAGCCTGCCGATGTGGTGTGCGTGCAGGAACTAAAGGCGCAACAAGCCGATCTGTCGGATGGGTTGCTGCGCCCGGCCGGTTGGCACAGTGCATTCCAGTATGCGGATAAAAAAGGCTACAGCGGCGTGGGTATCTACAGCCGTCATGCGCCCGAGCAGGTTTACATTGGCTTCGGGTCGGACGAGTTTGATGCGGAAGGCCGTTATGTACGCATGGACTTCAAAGAGTTGTCGGTGGTATCGCTGTACCTGCCTTCCGGTTCGAGTGCGCCAGAACGTCAGGAAGCAAAATTCCGCTTTCTCGATGCGTTTGTACCGCACATGCAGGCATTGAAAGATACCGGTCGCGAATTCATCCTCTGCGGTGACTGGAATATTGCCCATCAGGAAATCGACCTGAAAAACTGGAAAGGCAATCTGAAGAATTCGGGCTTTCTGCCGGAGGAGCGTGCGTGGATGACCCAGCGTCTGCAGCAGGAAGGCTGGGTGGATGCGTATCGTCACCTGCATCCCGACACGACCGATGAGTGCTACACCTGGTGGTCCAACCGGGGGCAAGCGTATGCCAAGAATGTCGGCTGGCGTATCGACTATCAGATTGCCACGCCGGAGACGGGCGTGCGGGCGAGGTCCGCCAGCATCTACAAGGCACAACGCTTTTCAGACCACGCGCCGCTGACGGTTGCCTACGATATGAAGGCGGTTTAAGTCGGCACCAGTTTGCGGTTACGCTGAATGCTCATCAGCATGCCGCTGGCCACACCGAGCGTCAGCAGTGCGGTGCCGCCATAGCTCATGAAAGGAAGCGGCACACCAACCACCGGCAAAATGCCGATGACCATGCCCATATTGACGAATGCGTACATGAAAAAAATCATGGTCAGTGCGCCAGCCAACAGACGCGCAAACAGCGTGGGTGCGCTGGACGCGATGGCCAGACCGCGGTTGATCAGTACGAGATAAAGCGCCATCAACACCAGGGCGCCCATCAGGCCGAACTCTTCGGTGTAGGCAGAAAAAATGAAATCGGTGGTGCGCTCCGGTATGAACTCGAGGTGCGTTTGCGTACCGTTGAACCACCCTTTTCCGGTCACCCCTCCGGACCCGATTGCAATCACGGACTGGATGATGTGAAAACCTTTTCCCAGCGGGTCGGTGGTCGGGTCAAGCAAGGTGAGCACCCGTTGCCGCTGATAGTCGTGCATCAGCGTCCACACCAGCGGCAGGCTGGCCAGAAAGCCTGTCAGTCCGGCGAAGATGACTTTCCACGACAGCCCTGCAAAAAAAATGACAAAGAAACCGCTCGAAAACACCAGCGTAGCCGTACCGAGATCGGGCTGCTTCAAGATGAGTGCAGTCGGAATGGCCAGGATCACAGCGGCCACGATGTAGTCTCGCCAGTTCAACACCGCTTCGCGTTGCTGGAAGTACCAGGCCAGCATCAGAGGCAGACCGATTTTGAGCAATTCGGATGGCTGCATCCGGATGCCGCCGATGCTCAACCACCTTCGCGCACCCTTGCTGACATCACCAAACAATGCCACACCAATGAGCAACAGCACACCCCCGACATAAAACGGCAAGGCAAATTTGAGCAGGGTATGCGGTGGCACCTTGGCCATGAGCCACATCACGGTAAATGCAATGAAAAAGTTGCGCAGATGGTCTGCCATGCGCCCCGGATAATCGAATGCGGCCGAATACTGCACGGCAAAAGACACCAGGGAAATACAGGCAATCACCAGCAGCAAGCCGGGGTCCAGCACCGCAAACTGCGCCTTGATGCGCGGCCATTGTTCCTGCCACTTCATGGTCCGGCCTCCTGCTGCTGACCCGCCTGCTGGCCCTGTCCCGACAGCCATGTGCTGATGGCAGTTTTTGCGATCGGGGCTGCCGACTGGGCACCAAAACCGGCGTTCTCCACAATCACGGCCAATGCAATGGTGGGGTTTTCTGCCGGGGCAAATGCGACGAACCATGCATGGTCGCGCATGCGTTCAGCCAGTCGCTTGGCATCGTACTTTTCGTTACCCCGAAGCGAGAACACCTGCGCCGTTCCGGTTTTGCCGCCCGATGTGAATGGCGCGTTGGCAAACACCTTGGACGACGTACCCTCAAGGTTGACGCCCACCATGGCCTTGCGGATGAAATCGGTGTTTTCAGGGTTCAAGGGGACGCGCCCGGTTGGCCCCCTGACAACGGGCCGTTTTTCGCCGGTGCCGACATCCTGCACGGCCTTGACCAGATGGGGCTTGAACACCACACCGTCATTAACCAGCACGGTCATCGCATGGGCCAGTTGCACGGGCGTGAACGCGTTGTAGCCCTGCCCGATAGCCACCGACACCGTTTCGCCGCCATACCACTTTTGCAACTCGGGCCGTTTGTATGCTTTTTTCTTCCAGGCGGTCGATGGCAGCGTCCCCTTGCGTTCCCCGTCCAGGTCGATGCCCGTCAGTCGTCCGAAACCCATCGGCTCCATGAAACCGGCGATCGCATCGATGCCCAGGTCGTTGGCAAGCTGGTAATAGTAGGTATTGCATGACACCACGATGGATTTGTACATGTCGACGGTGCCGTGACCACCGACCTTGTCATCCATGAAGCGGTGTCCGCCAAACACAAAAGAGCCCGGGTCGGAGATGGCCTGCCAGGTTTTGCGCTTGCCCAACTCGAGCGCGGCCAGCGACATGAAAGGCTTGAAAGTGGACCCGGGCGGGTACGTGCCGGTCAGTGGCCGGTTGAGCAAAGGGCGGTCCAGCGACTCGTTGAGCAGCTTCCAGTTGTCCGGGTCGATCCCATCGACGAACAGGTTGGGGTCGTAGGTGGGTTTGCTCACCCAGGCCAGTACGTCGCCGGTGGCCGGATCGATGGCGACCAATGCGCCGCGCCGGTCACCAAACGCTTTTTCGACGGCCTGCTGCAGACGGAAATCGATGGACAGAATCAGGTTGTTGCCGGGCGTGGGGTTGGACCGCGACAGGGTCCGCACAGCCCGTCCGCCAGCAGCAGTTTCGACCTGCTCAAAACCCGTCTGACCGTGCAGCTCACGCTCATAGCGTTTTTCAATGCCCTCTTTGCCGATGTACTGCGTGCCACGATAATTTTCGGCATCATCCATTTCGCTGATGAGCTCCGCATCTTTTTTGGAAATGCGTCCGATATAACCCACCACATGCGATGCAGACTCGCCCTGCGGATATTGCCGGAACAGGCGGGCTTTCAGCTCAACACCCGGAAACCGGTACCGGTGCACGGCAAACCGTGCCACCTCTTCATCGGTCAGACGCGTGCGCACCGGTACGGAGTCAAAATTTTTACTCTCGTCCATCAGCTTGCGGAAGCGTTTTCGGTCGCGTGGCTGTATGTCGACGATCTTGGCCAGTTCGTCCAGCGTGAACTCCAGATCGTCAACGCGGTTGGGTGTGATCTCGAGCGTGTAGGCTGAATAGTTGCGAGCCAGCACCACACCGTTGCGGTCGGTGATGACACCGCGGTTGGGCACGATGGGCATGATGGTGATGCGGTTGTCCTCTGCCTGCGCGCTGTATTTGTCATGCTGTATGACCTGCAGCCACAGCAGCCTGACCACCAGAACACCGAAGAAAACCAGCACGAACATGCTGGCCACCGACAGGCGAAACCTGAACTCGGAGAGCACCTGCTCAGGGTGCCTGAATTCCTGCACCTTCATAGGGGCCGGTTCTCGTCGGGATCAAGCGGCCGGCGCTGCGGTGCCATTAGGACTGCTGTGGCAAAGGGCCACAACAAGGCCGTGAACACCGGCGACAGCAGGAAACTGGGGTGCGGCATGACGCCGCCCATCAGACCCCGCAAACCGGCGGCCACCACCTGCGCCATGAAAAACAGCATGAGCACATGCACGGCCTGACCCCAGACTGAAAACCACAGCACGCGGCGATGGATTGAAATGGCCAGGTAGGACATGAGCGTGTAGGCCAGAGCAATCTCGCCCAACACGCCAGCACGGTGAACATCCATCAACAAACCGAATATCCATGCCAGACCGATACCCACGCGACGCGGCTGACGGATGTTCCAGAACACCAGCACAAGCGCCAGCAGGTCCGGCATGGGCCATTCGCGGGGCCAGGCCACGAGGTTGAATGCAAATGCCAACGCAAGAGACGCGGCGATGAACAACGGACTCGCAGGTCTGAGGATGGCCTGGGCATGGGCATTGATGGCCATAGCCTTATCTCCTGCCCTTGCGGCCAGCGGATTTGCCATCCGCGGGGTCTGTTGGCGGCGGCGGGAAGGGGTTGTCCACTGACAGCACCAGCACGAAACGGTTGCGATCAATACCCGCCAATGGTTCGCAGATGATGCGGGCAAATGCATAGGACGAATTGCGCTCTACCTTGAGCACCTTGGCCACCGGCAAACCCGCTGGATAAATGCCGTCAATGCCGGAAGTGGCCAATTCGTCACCGGCCTGCACGTCCGCGTTGGCAGCAACGAAACGCAATTCGAGCATGCCGCCTTCCTGCCCTCCGTACGCAACACCACGCAAGCCGGTGCGCAGGTTCTGTATCGGGACGGTCTGGTTCTTGTCGGTCAGCAGCGTGACTTCGGACTGATGGGAAAACACGCGCGTGATCTGCCCCAGCACGCCGGCATCGTCGATCACCGGCTGTCCGGCCTGTACGCCCGTGGCACTGCCCTTGTCGATGATGACCTTGCGCGAGTATGGATCTTTGGCCTCGTATTTGATTTCAGCCAACTGCCCCTTGACGCTGGACGTCTCGGCCGCCGACATCATGCGGCGCAGATGCAGGTTTTCGGCTTGCAGTTGCGACAGTTGGTGCAGCGCCTGCATGTCGGTAAGGTGCTGCTTTTGCAGACGCAGGTTTTCTTCGCGCAGGCCGGCATTGTCGGTGAAATGCTGCCCCATACCGCCAAACAGGTAAGCAGGGAGGCTGACAACCACCTGTACCGGATAGAGCACGTAGGTGGCTGCGTTGCGCAACAGGCCGGAGGCCTGATAGCGCACGTCGAGCATGAACACGGCTGCCGAGAGCAGCACGAAGAAAGCAAGGCGCGCCAGTGCGGACGGGCCCTGCTTGAACAAGGGTGGCGGAATGTACTCCATCCCTTTGAGTTACTCGCTGGTGAAAATGGTTCCCAACTTGTCCATCCGCTCAAGCGCCATGCCGCAACCGCGCACCACGCAGGTCAGCGGATCTTCGGCCACATGAACCGGCAGGCCGGTCTCTTCCATCAGCAGACGGTCGAGGTCGC
>SXZD01000121.1 GCA_005788065.1 Burkholderiales bacterium | reverse complement strand
GGGTGGCACGCACGTGGTTTACGTGCTGCAACACGCTGAGAACCCCGAGCTGTACCACGGTCTTCCCAAAGACCCGAAGATCAGCCCGTTGGTGTCGCTGTGGAAAGGTGCGGCCAAGCCTCTGGGCGTGTTCGCGATGCTCGGTGCCATGGCAGCGGCGTTCATTCACTACATGCGGGTCGGCCCGATTGAAGTGAAAGAGGACGAAGCGGACAGTGGTGCATCAGGCAATTCCGGTAACAAGGCGTGAAGGAGATCAACATGGCATCGACCCGATATCTTCCGCGCTACGAAACCGGTACGCGCACCAAGCATTGGACCATGGCGGTCCTGTTCATCCTGGCTGGCTTGTCTGGTCTGGCTTTCTTCCACCCGGCCTTCTTCTTTTTGACGGGGCTGTTCGGTGGTGGCAGCTGGACCCGGATCCTGCATCCCTTTCTGGGTGTGGGTGCCTTCGCGGTGTTTACCTTCATCTACTTCAAGCTGAAGGATCACAACCGCTGGGAGCCGGTGGATAGCGAATGGCTGAGCAAGTCCAGTGAAATGATCAAGGGCAACAAGGCAGCCATGCCGCCGGTCGGACGCTACAACGCGGGCCAAAAGCTCGTGTTCTGGGTCATGGCCATCGGTCTGGTGGTGTTGTTTGTCACGGGCATCACGTTCTGGCAACCGTACTTCCGGGGTTTCTTCCCCATCGGTGTGATCCGTGTGGCCGTCGTGCTGCACGCTGCATCGGCGGTGGCGGTCATTCTGGCATTGATCACGCACATCTACGCAACCATCTGGGTGCGTGGTACGCTGCGTGCAATGACCCGTGGTACGGTCACTGAGGCGTGGGCCAAGCAAAACCACCCCTTGTGGCATAAGGAGATGACCCGCGCTCGCTGATTCATGCGTGAATCGGTGCTGCTGCGGTAAGCAGTGAGCGGACGGGGGGCAGGTTTACCTGCCCCTGTTCGTTGATAAAGACAAAAGAGACGGGGAGTCCATGCAGCAAACCTCAGACAGTCAGCCTCAGGCGCCCAAGCGCATGCAAGCCAACCTGATGTCGCCCGAAGAAATCGCAGCGGGTGTTGGCGATGAAGCGCCGTTTATCCGCTATCCACAGGCAGCCGATGTGTTTGCTGAACGCGAAGGACGACTGCGTCATCTGGCCGAAGGTCATGCCATGCAGGACTATCTGTTTTTTGCGGCAGATCTCGTCCATGAGCAACATGTGGCCTTGAATTCGGATGCTGCACAATTTGCGTTGCCTGACGAAAAAGCCATCAAGAAATCCATCCGTCAGGCCATTGAAAAATCTCAACCCCTGCTCGATGTCATCGCGCATGAGCGCGATCCTCGCTGGGTTGCCGTGCTGCGCAGCATGCTGGGCGCAGTGGCCAAACGGCATGCGCATCGCCCGGCCGGTGCAGTGCTTGAGGCCTTGTTGAACAAACCCGACGATGAAATAAACCGCATGGCAGACCGACTGCTCAACGGTTATCTCAGTGGTCTGGATCTGGCGCATGCGCAATTGATCGCAGCAGGCCTGCAGGTGTATTTCACCTCCCAGGTCATTGCTTTGCAGAAGACATACGGAAGCTTCAAACCCGAACCCTTTGGTCGCATTCCCGGTCGCACGGAATTGTGCCCATGCTGCAGCAGCAGGCCGGTTGCCAGCATCACGCGCATCGGCGCCCAGGAAAGCGGTCTGCGCTATGTGAGCTGCGACCTGTGCTCAGCGCAATGGCATGTGGTGCGCATCAAATGCGTTGCCTGCGAAAAAACTGAGGGAATTTTTTATGAATCACTGAAGTCGCCGGATGATGGCGCGGCCATGAAGGGCCTCTCCAAGCCCGACGCTGTTCAGGTGGAATGCTGCGACAAGTGCGGGCATTTTCTCAAAGTGGTTCACATGGAGAAAGACCAGTTCGTCGAGCCGCATGCCGATGATCTGGCCAGCGTTGCGTTGGATCTGCTGGCTGCTGAAAACGGTCGTGTGCGCTTTGGCAACAATCTGATGTTGCTGTTTGGCTCCCCGCCGGACCCTGCGCCTGACCCCGGGGGCGCCTGATGAACACGCCAGCCGAATCCATCGTGAATGGTTCAGCGGCGATGCTCAAGCAGCTCCCCTCGCTGGATCGCTTCCTGAAATTGACAGACTGTTCAATTCTGACTGAACAATTTGGTGTGTCGCTTGTGACAGAGCAGGCGCGCGGCTTGTTTTCAGCACTGCGCGCCTCGTTACTGGCCGGTGCCCCGATTGATCTGAAGTCTTTCAACGAGGCGGGGTGGGCTGCACAGTTGCGCGCGCAATGCGAGACCGTCTGTGCGCCGCGCATGCGCTCGGTGATCAATCTTACCGGTACTGTCATTCACACCAACCTGGGGCGCGCGGTGTTGAGTGAGTCAGCCATGGCGTTTGTTGATGCCATGATGCGCGGCCCCAATAATCTGGAATACGACTTGTCCATCGGCTCGCGGGGTGACCGCGATTCGATTGTGGAAGAGCTCATCTGCCGTATCACGGGGGCTGAAGCCGCCACGGTGGTCAACAACAATGCAGCAGCAGTCTTGTTGAGTATTGCTGCATTGGCAGGAGGTAAAGAGTCGATTGTGTCGCGTGGTGAATTGGTGGAAATCGGTGGTGCGTTCCGCATGCCGGATGTCATGAGCAGCGCAGGCTCCAAACTGGTGGAGGTCGGTACCACCAATCGCACGCATCTGCGCGACTATGCGCAGGCCATCAATGCCAACACCGGCATCATCATGAAAGTGCACACCAGCAATTATGTAGTGCAGGGCTTCACACAATCAGTCAGTGAAGCGGACCTTGCACCACTGGCTCGCGAACGTGGTGTGCCCTTGGTCAGCGACCTGGGCAGCGGTGCCTTGGTGGATCTGTCGCAATGGGGATTGCCCAAGGAACCCCTGCCACAAGAGGCACTGAAGGACGGTTGTGATGTGGTCACATTCTCGGGCGACAAATTGCTCGGTGGTCCGCAGGCCGGCATCATCGTGGGACGCAAAGACCTGATTGAGACAATTCGCCGCTTTCCCATGAAGCGGGCACTGCGCTTGTCCAAGCTGCCGTTTGCAGCGCTGGAAGCCACACTGCGACTGTACCTGCATCCGGAAACCTTGTTGCAGGAATTGCCCACGCTGCGGTGGTTGACGCGGCCAGTGGCTGACATTGAGACCATCGCCGCAGGTTTGCTGGAACCGCTGCAAAGCGCTGTGGGTGCGCGTTATCGCGTTGAAATGGCGCAACTGAAAAGCCAGATCGGCTCAGGCTCACTGCCGGTTGAGGTGATTCCGTCTGCCGGACTGAAGATTAAACCCGTTGAAGTGAAAAAGCGCGGAACTGCGCTGGAAGCTCTTTCAGAGGCTTTGCGTGGTTTGCCGGTGCCCATCATCGCCCGCATCGCCGACGACGCCCTGTGGATGGATTTACGCTGTCTGGAACGGGTAGATGAGTTAACTCGACAGCTGCCAGCACTGCAGGAGCGACTTGCATGATCATCGGTACGGCGGGTCACATCGATCACGGCAAGACCTCGCTGATGCGGGCCTTGACCGGCGTCGACACCGATCGCCTGCCCGAAGAGAAACGCCGCGGCATTTCCATCGAATTGGGTTATGCGTTTCTGGATGCAGCCGATGGATCCCGCATTGCATTTGTCGATGTTCCCGGTCATGAAAAACTGATTCACGCCATGGTCAGCGGTGCCACCGGTTTTGATCACGCACTGCTGATTGTGGCGGCCGATGACGGCAT
>SXZD01000120.1 GCA_005788065.1 Burkholderiales bacterium | reverse complement strand
GTGGATGAGCCAGAACTTTGGCTTCGTCAAGATCGCCGACCGCTTCACCACCGGCTCGTCCATCATGCCGCAGAAAAAAAACCCGGATGTGCCAGAACTGGCGCGCGGCAAGACCGGCCGTGTGGTCGGCCATCTGGTCGGCCTGCTTACCCTGATGAAGGGGCAACCCCTGGCTTACAACAAAGACAACCAGGAAGACAAAGAGCCCCTGTTCGACACGGTCGATACGCTGGTAGACACGCTGGCCATCTTTGCCGACATGGTCGCTGGCATACAGGTCAAGGCTGACCGAATGCAGGCTGCTGCCATTGAAGGTTTCGCAACCGCCACAGACCTGGCCGACGCGCTGGTACGCCGCGGGCTGCCGTTCCGCGATGCGCACGAAGTGGTGGCGCATGCCGTGCGCTGGTGTGTGGACAAAAACCGCACACTCGAGAGTCTCACCGTTGAAGAACTCTCAGACGCGCTGGATCTGGCCAGACATGGCCACCCGCAGGTCAATGCAGACAGCGACCTGGCCGCCAGCCTCACCTTGCAGGGGTCGGTCAATGCGCGTGCACACCCGGGTGGAACAAGCCCTGCGCGGGTTGCCGAGGCAGTTGAACGGGCGCGACAGCGGCTGGGGGCATCACCAGCGTAATGCGATTGCCGCGGGGTTGGCGCCGGTCAACCCGCAGCGTCCATCCCATCTGCAGACAAAACCCCACCACCACAAACAGACCCAAGCCTCGCCTGAGTCCTCCTTTGACAGGGTCAGGCAGGTCCAGCGACAGCAAACGCGTTGCGATCGCATCCGGCAGACTGTCCGCCTCATCGGACACCGCAATCTCGATGGCTGAATCCAGCACTTGCAATGAAAGCGTGACATCACCCTTGGGTGTGTAGCGCAAGGCATTGTGCAGCAGGTTGGCAAGCACCCGCTTGAGCTTGCGTGCATCGGTCGTGACCATACACATCGGCATGTCCGAGGGCAACTGGATGTTCACTCGCAGTCCCTTGCTCTTGGCCAGTGGCGCTGTCCAGTTTGAAAACGAGGACAACAGCGTAATCAGATCTGCGGGCGCCAGTTCCGGCGGCGGTTGCTGATGCGCTTGGATGGCCGCTATCTCGGTGGCGTTTTCCGAAAGTTCATAAATCCACTGATGACAGCCCTGCAATTGCCTGACCAGGGTTTCAAACTGCGGATCACGGTTGATGCGGGGCGAAGACAGCAGCAAGCCCAGCGCCTGCAGCGGTTGCCGCACGTCATGCTGCAAGGCCGCCATCCAGCGCAGGCCCTCCTGCAGTTGTTCCTGCAGGTCACGACGCTGTCGCTGCCAGCGCAGGTGCTGGCGACGGCGTCTTGCCACCCGCTTGCGCGCCAGAAAACGCCGGTTGCGAAACTCCAATGCCAGCAGGCTCACCAGAAGAACCACAGCCATCAGGGCGGGAAACACAGGCTCCATCAACTGGAATGCAAACACGCCCGCCAGCATCAGCATCAGCGACGCAAAACCCAGCCAGGGCGCCCGCACAAAGCGGTTTTCGTTGCGCCAGATGCTGCGATTGCGCGTGATATAGGTCAGCGCGCAGACAACAGAGGCCAGCAGGCAGATGGAGGCCCCCGCCACGGCGTCATGCGACCAACCCAAACTGAGTGTCATGCCAGCAAGCAGGGCAAACAAAACCCGCTCGACGTGGCGGCTAACCAGGTGAGGCAACCACCACCAGCCCGAATGGCGGACAGGGTCACTCATGTCAGCGATTCATCCACGGCAACTGCAGGCTCTTTCCAGCTGCGATAGAGCATGGCAGCCTCCAGCCGGTTGCGGGCATTCAGACGCGCCAAGATGCTGCGCACGTGGGTTTTGACGGTCTCGGGAGACAGATTGAGCGCACGGGCAATCTCTTGATTGGACTCGCCCTTGGCAATGCGGTGCAGCACGATGATCTGCCGGTCGGTGATGCGCGAGATGCGCTGGCTGACCGCCTGCTCAGGCAAGGGGTTGCCCGAGCGGTCGGTGATCTGCTGAGCCCAAGATGCCCGACGCACCTGGTTGAGCGATGACTCGAGTATGGTGAAAAGGCGATCCTGTGGCACCGATTTGGACAAAAACTCCATACCCGGATAGGTCGGTGCAATTTCTTCGAGCACCCGGTCATTGCCGGAGAGCACCATCAGACCCGTCAGAGGCATTTCCTCCACGGCCGTTGCGATCACTTCGTCGGGATCGCCATCAGGCAGACCCGGGTCCAGAATCACCAGGTCCGGGCGCTCAAAACGGGCATGTTCAAGCGCGGGCGCAAGGCGGCTGAACAGCTTGACCTCCAGATCCGGAAAACGGGCAATGAGCAGGTCGCGCAATGCCATTCCAAGGATGGGGTGATCATCAACAACAAAAATTCTCAACATAGTTACCCTCAACGACGTTCCAATAGTCCGGCGACATCCACCAGCCTCCATTTCTCCACAACCAGACCCTGCGGCTATACGCCGAATGGGTCACCCGCCCTGCAAAGCGTAATCCAAATGAGTGAAACCTTCCCCAAGTGGGTTCGTTCTGCAAGACAACACGGGAGCTATAGGTGAGTGTAGAAAAAAGGTGAATCCGTTCACTCGCAACGCGTCAAAAACGCGAAAAAACGGACTATTTTTTGGGGTAACCTGTTGAGAGCTAGGGAAAACCTTATGTTTTTGCTCTGCAACACAGGTGCATATCATCAGGCATAGCTACTACTTGGTCACACCACATAAAGAGGCAATACCGCAAAGCGGTGTACCCCCGAACGGAGGGGGCGACTCGCCTGAAGCCAAGGAAGGATCGAAGCCTAACGACTGGCCTGGAAGTTGGCCATGCGATTTTCTGCAACCTTGAACCAGTTGGCCTGGTCAGACCGGAAACGGTTCCAGCCGGCATGGATTTTCTTGAAACGAGGGTTGCGCTCGTTTTCTTCCTCAATCAGCGCCTGATGGGCCGCATAGGCAGCATCCAGCACATCGTTGGGGAAAGCACGCAACTGTGCGCCCGCTTTCTGTATGCGCGCCAGCGCCTGCGGGTTGCGCGCGTCATACAGTGCCAGCATGTGCTGGTTGGCCTCGGCGGCCGCCACTTCGAATGCCGACTTGTACAGGGCCGGCAGCTTGTCCCACTCCTTGAGGTTGACAAAGAAAGTCAGCCCGGCGCTAGGCTCCCAGAAACCCGGGAAATAATAGAACTTGGCAACCTTGGCAAAACCAAGCTTTTCATCATCATAGGGGCCGACC
>SXZD01000119.1 GCA_005788065.1 Burkholderiales bacterium | reverse complement strand
GGGTTTGGCACCTTTGAAACTGGGCAGGAAACTGTGGTGGATATTGATGGCGCGGCCTCGCAGCGATTCGCACATCCCGGCTGACAATATCTGCATGTAGCGCGCCAGAATGACCAGGTCGACGCGCTCACGCTCGATGATCTGCAGCACCTGACGCTCCTGCTGCTCTTTGCCGGCCGCCGTGACGGGCAAGTGATAGAACGGGATGCCATAGGAGGCCGACAGCAGCGCAAAGTCGGGGTGATTGGACACGATGGCCGGAATGTCGCAGTGCAGTTGTCCGGTTTTCCAGCGAAACAACAGGTCGTTCAGGCAGTGTCCGAACTTCGACACCATCAATAGCAGACGCGGCTTGACCAAGGGATCAAACAGCCCCCAATTCATCTTGAAGCGGTCGCCCAGCGGTGCGAACGCTGCTTTCAGCCCGTCCAGCGAACGGTCGGAGGGGTGTTCACCCACCACCGAAAAATGGATGCGCAAAAAAAACAGACCCGTGGTGTCATCACCATACTGCGCGGAGTCGAGAATATTGCACTGCCGCTGGTACAGAAAATCGGATACGTGAAACACGATGCCCGTGGTGTCGGGGCATGAAAGAGTCAGGATGTAGTCGCGAACCGTCATGGTCAGGCTCCGGCTGCATCAGCAGCCTGCAATTGGCGCGCAAGCGCGGCTGAAACACTGTCGGCCGACAATTTGTTCAGGCAATCTGTGTGGCCCAGCGGACATTCCCGCTCAAAGCAGGGACTGCAGGGCAACTGCAACCAATGAATGGTGGCGCGGTCAGACAGGGGGGGAGTATGACGCGGGTCGCTGGACCCGAAAACAGCCTGCTGGGGGATGCCCAGCGCTGCGGCCACATGCATGAGACCCGAGTCGTTGCTGAGCATGGCCTGCGCAGCACCGATAACGGCGATGGCCTCATCCAGCGAGGTTTTGCCGGCCAGCGTCACCACGCGGTTGCGCACGCCTGCTTCACAGGCGGCGATGATGCCGTCGCACACCTCAATGTCCTTGGGACCACCGAGCAGGAACGCAAAACGCTCCTCGTCCTGCCGCAGATAGTGGCCGATAACGTTGGCGAAATGCGTCTGCGGCCAGCGCTTGGCCGGGCCATATTCCGCACCGGGGGCTACCGCCAGAAATGCCTGCGATCTGGCGCCGGTGCGGGTGAGCACGGCGGGCAGATCCGCCGCCGGCTTGAGCACAGGCATGGGCACTTGCCCGGTGGCCACGCCACCGAGCGCGCCATACCAGTCCAGCATGGCGGGCTTGTTGGCTTTGGATGGCTTGGGCAGACCGTGGGTGAGCATCAGGCCGCGACCCTCCGCGCTGTAGCCGATGCGACGCGGAATGCGCGCCCACCAGGGCACCAGCGCTGTCTTGAAAGAATTGGGCAGTATATAAGCTGTGGAAAACGGATACTGGCGTTCGCGCAGTTGCATGGACAACTGGCGTCGCAGGCTCCACTGCAGGCCGCCATGTGCAAAGGGGGCGGTGATGACCTCGGATACCACCGGGCTTGCGCGGTAAACCGCTGCCGTGCCATTGCTGGCCAGCACCGAAATGTGGGGAGTGTCGCGGCCGCTTTCCTGCGCTTTGAGTGCCTGCAGCAACCCGAGACTCATGACGGCGTCACCCACCCAGTGGGGTGCCACCACCAGAATGCGCTCGCCCCGCGACAGGCGGTAGGCCTCGGAGTCCACGTTCATGCGTTCGGATCAATGGTGATGGACAACAGCACCGGGCTTCAAACGATATACCGTGCCGCAATACGGGCAGGTAGCCGTGCCGGTTTTGGTGACATCCAGAAACACTTTGGGGTGCCCGGACCACTGCGGCATGGCGGGGTTGGGACAGAAGGCGGGCAGATCGTGCCCGTCAAGTTCGACCACGGCGCTGGCCTGTTCGGTTTTCTGTGTCATGTGTCGTCCTTTGTTCTGCTTTGTTGTTCATCGGGGTGGCGGGCCCGGAAAAACCGGACCTCACCCTGTCAACCCCGCTCAAACACAATCAAGCACGCTCAAACCCGGTCAAGCCAGGCTTCGTACTTCGGGTTGCGTCCGTACACCACGTCAAAATACCGCTTCTGCAGTTCGGTTGTCACGGGACCGCGGCGACCTTCACCGATGGTGCGGTTGTCCAGTTCGCGAACCGGTGTCACCTCTGCCGCAGTGCCAGTGAAGAAACACTCGTCGGCGATGTACAGGTCGTCACGGGTAAGACGGCGGGAACGCACTTCCACACCCATGTCTTTGGCCAGCGAGATGATGGTCGAACGGGTGATGCCCATCAGTGCGGAGGTCAACTCAGGCTCATAAATGACGCCGTCCTTGATGACAAACACGTTTTCGCCGGCACCCTCCGCCACAAAACCGTCCACATCCAGCAACAGGGCCTCATCGTAGCCATCGGTGGTTGCTTCCAGGTTGGCCAGGATGGAGTTGGCATAGGTGGCGGCAAACTTGGCGCGTGCCATGGTCACATTGATGTGGTGACGTGCAAACGAAGATGTCTTGACGCGGATGCCCTTCTCCATACCCTCTTCGCCCAGATAGGCGCCCCATGGCCATGCGGCGATGGCCACATGCACTGCGGCGCCACGGGGAGACACACCCATTTTCTCGGAGCCATAGAAAGCGATGGGACGGATATAGCAGGAGTCAAGGTTGTTGGCCTTGATGACATCACGGGTGGCCTGCATGATCTGTTCCTTGGAGTAAGGAATCTTCATCATGTAGATGTGACCGGAGTTGAACAGGCGGTCAACGTGCTCACGGTGGCGGAAAATGGCCGGACCCTTGTCGGTTTTGTAGGCGCGTTCGCCCTCAAATACCGACAAACCATAATGCAGGGAATGGGTGAGGACGTGGGTGTTGGCCTCGCGCCAGGGCACCAGTTTGCCGTCATACCAGATCACGCCGTCGCGTTCGGCCATGGACATAGGGAAAACCTCGAAAAAATCATGCAAAACGGCATTCTACAATGTTTGCCGTCTTCACTGAATTGACCTGCCCCCGCCGTTTTTCTATAGTGGCTCACCTGCCAACGATGCCCGAACATGCTCAACCTGCTCGACACAACCAAAAAACGGTGGAACCGGCGCAAGACCGCCCGGCCCGCCGAGCTGCTGTGCGCAGCCGTGTCCGTGTTCACGGAAAAGGGGTTTGCCACCACCAAACTGGAAGAAGTGGCAGCCCGGGCCGGGGTCAGCAAAGGCACCCTGTATCTGTACTACCAGAACAAGGAAGAACTGTTCAAGGCAGTGGTCAATGAAACCTTCCTGCCGCTGATCAACGCCCTGCGGCAGCGCGAGCAGGAACACACCGGCAGCATTGCAGAACTGCTTCGCAAGGACTTCCATCAGTGGTGGAAAAACGTTGGCAGCACGCCCTTGGGCGGCATCCCCAAGCTCATCATCACCGAGGCCTGCAATTTCCCCGACCTCACCCGTTTCTACAACGACAGCATCATCAAGCCATGGCGCGCCCACATTGTCAGCCTGCTGGAAAAAGGTGTGGCACGGGGCGAATTCTCACCCATGGATGCCGAATACACCGCGTTGGTGCTACATGCGCCTCTGGTCATGCTGTCATGCTATGTCAACTCGCTGGATCGCTGCATCGACGATCGTATCGAGCCGCTTCGTTACATTGATGCCCATATCCAGATGTGCCTGTTCGGACTGCTGAATGACAAATCCATCCTTCGCCAATCGCCGGCGCTGGCTGCTGGCCTTGGCGGCCGCGGCGGTGCTGCTGATATCTAGCGTCCTGTTCCTGCGCAAACCGGTATCCTCCGCTGGCAGCCCGACCGGTGTTGCAGGTGCCGCCATTGCTGCCCCCGCTGCGCCGTCTGCCGCCACTGCCGCGGCAGCGGTCGTCGAGTTTTTGCCGGGCGATCTCGTCACGGTAGAAGCTGTCGCATTGGGTCGGGGAGTGGACTTTTCCGGCCCGCTGGTGGCGGTGATGCAGGCAGTGGTTCGCGCCCGGGCTGCCGGTGAACTGGTGGAACTGTCCGTCCGGGAGGGCGACAACGTGAAGGCGGGCCAGGTAGTCGGCCGCATCGACCCGACCGAGGCGATCGCCCGACAGAAAGAGCGTCAGGCCTTGCTGGCCAGCGCGCAGGCCCAACTGGATGCGGCAACCAAAACCCTGAACAACAACAAGGATCTGTTCGCCAAAGGGTTCGTGTCCCAAGCCGTAGTGGATACGGCCACCTCCAATGTGGATGTCGCACGCGCCCAGCGCGACGCAGCAGCGGCCCAGTTGCAGGTCGCCGACAAGCAGTTGGGAGACACCCGCGTGCTGGCCCCCCTGTCGGGACAGGTGGCCGAGCGTCTGGCGCAGCCCGGCGAACGGCTGGCGTTGGACGCCCGCATCCTGAGCGTGGTTGACCCCGGCAGCCTGGAAGTGCAGGCCGCCCTGCCGGTAGCGGACATCGCGCGCGTACGGGCGGGTCAGGCAGCCTCGGTCAGCATTGAAGGCGTGGACACACCCCGCAGCGGACGAGTCAGTCGCATCTCACCCGCAGCCTTGGGAGGCTCCCGGTCAGTGCCCGTTTTTGTGGCCATTGACGGCAGCGCCGGTCAGCTTCGCCCGGGGCTATATGGCAAAGGGCGGATCAATACCGGTGCCGGCGACAAAGTGCTGGCCGTACCGCAAACGGCCATTCGCGACCAGGCAGGCCGACAGGTGGTCTATCGCATCACGGCCGACCAGCGTCTGCAGACCGTCGCAGTAAAGACCGGCAGCACAGGCCAGGCCGGCACCCGTGGAGAAACATGGATCGAGATTGTTTCGGGACTGGACGCAGGTGACCGCATCGTGGGCCTGAACCTGGGCACACTGCGCGACGGTGCGGCCGTCAAAGTGGCTGAAGCCCGCTGATATGTGGTTCACACGCATATCCATCCAAAACCCGGTTTTTGCCACCATGATGATGGCGGCTTTTCTGGTGTTAGGGCTTTTTTCGCTCAACAACCTGAAAGTTGAGCAGTTTCCGGACGTCAGCTTCCCGGTGGTGCTGGTGGCAGTCGAATACCCGGGCGCAGCGCCCGAGGTTGTCGAAAGCGACGTCAGCCGGCCACTCGAGGAGGCAGTCAACACCATCGCAGGTCTCAAAAACCTCAGCTCCCGCTCCTATGAAGGCAATGCCATCATCATTGCCGAGTTCGATCTGACCATAGACCCGGTGCAGGCTGCGCAGGACGTACGCGAAAAGCTGGCGCTGGTGCGCCCCCTGCTTCGCAAGGAAGTCAAGGAACCGCGCATTTCGCGCTTCAACCCGGACGATTTCCCCATCATCAGCATCGTGGTGCAAAGCCAGCGCCCCATGAAGGAGATCACCGCCCTGGCCAATCAGCTCATCAAGAAGCGGCTGGAAAACCTGCCGGGCGTGGGTAGCGCCACCGTGGTGGGAGGCATCAGGCGCGAAATGCAGGTGCAGTTGAAGCCCACCGAACTGGAAGCCAACGGACTGGGAGTGGATCAGGTCATCTCCGCCCTGCGCACCGAAAACCAGGAACTGCCCAGCGGGTCGCTGCGTGCCAGCAGCACCGAACAGATGGTGCAGTTGCGGGCCCGCCTGCAGGGCGTCTCCGACTTTGAAAAAGTGGTCGTTGCCCGGCGTGGCGGTCAGCCCGTTTACCTGCATCAGGTGGCCACCGTCACCGATGGCGAACAGGAAAGGGAGAGCCTCGCCTTGGTGGACGGCGTCCCTGCCCTGTCGCTGGACATCGTGAAAAGCCAGAGTGCCAACACCATCGAAGTGGTGGACCGCGTGCGCGCGCTTGTCAAAACCCTGCAGACCGAAATGCCACCCGATGTGACGCTGCAACTAGTGCGCGACCAGTCGGTCTCCATCCGCAATTCGGTCGCCGGGGTTAAACGAACGCTGATTGAAGGCGCC
>SXZD01000118.1 GCA_005788065.1 Burkholderiales bacterium | reverse complement strand
GTGGCGGTCATTGTGCGTCAGGAAATTGTGCTGTTCATCATGGGCGGGGTGTTTGTTGCAGAAACCCTGTCAGTCATGATCCAGGTGGCGTACTTCAAGTACAGCGGTGGCAAGCGAGTGTTTCGCATGGCGCCCCTGCACCACCACTACGAACTGTCGGGCTGGAAAGAAACGCAGGTGGTCGTGCGCTTCTGGATCATCACGATGATGCTGGTGCTGTTTGGTCTTTCAACCCTGAAGATTCGCTGAGCGTAACGGTACATGGACATTTTGACGCAACAATCGGTGCTGGTGATGGGGCTGGGTGAGTCCGGTCTCGCCATGGCCCGGTTCTGCCTGCGCGCCGGTGCCAGCGTGACCGTGATGGATACGCGCGAACAACCGCCGGGGCTTGCTGCATTGCGTGCGCTGTCCGCTGACAAAGCGGTCGATATTCCGCTGGTCCAGTCGACTTCTGACTATGCTGCCTTTGACCGTGTCTTCGTCAGCCCGGGACTCAACCCGTTGCAGGCGCCGCTGGCAGATGCACAGACTGCGCTGCAGGCTGCAGGCAAGCGTGTCGAGTCCGAGATTGAACTGTTTGCATTGGCACTGGCGCACCTCAAAACCGAACGTCACTATGCCCCGCGTGTGCTGGGTATCACAGGTACGAACGGCAAGACCACCACAACCAGTCTGACCCGTCTGCTGTGCGAGCGCGCCGGAAAGCGCGTGCGCATGGCGGGCAACATCAGCCCGGCAGCACTGGATGTGCTGCTCGAATGTGACGCGTCGGATCAGTGGCCCGACATTTGGGTTCTGGAGTTGTCGAGCTTTCAGTTGTATTCCACCCATTCGCTGCGCTGCGATGCAGCCACCGTACTGAACCTGACGCAGGATCATCTGGACTGGCATGGTGACATGGCGGCTTATGCGGCGGCGAAAGCGCGCATTTTTGCAGAGTCCACCGTCCGTGTTCTCAACCGCGATGACGCTGCCGTCAATGCGATGCGTGCGGGCGAGTGTGTGTCTTTCGGTGCAGGCGAAGCAGCCAATGCCGGTGACTATGGCCTGGTGCGCGAGCACGGTCTGAGCTGGCTAGTGCACGCCGATCCCATTCCTGCGGAAGGCGGCCGCCGTCGCAAGGACGAACCTCAGCCCTTCATCGTCAAGCGCCTCATGCCTACCGACGCCCTGCACATTCGTGGTGTCCATAACGCCATGAACGTGATGGCTTCGCTGGCTCTGTGCCGCGCAATTGGTCTGCCCATGGCGGACCTGCTGCATGGTCTGCGTCAGTACAAGGGCGAACCTCACCGGGTCGAGCATGTCATGACCGTCAATGGCGTCGATTATTTCGATGACAGCAAGGGAACCAATGTCGGTGCGACAGTGGCTGCATTGAGTGGTCTGGAGCGCACGGTGGTGTTGATTGCGGGCGGTGATGGCAAAGGCCAGGCCTTTGACCCGCTGTGCGGACCTGTTTCACGTCACGCCCGTGCTGTCGTGCTCATCGGCAAGGACGCACCTGCCATCGAAACGGCGCTGGCATCAACCGGCGTTCCTTTGTTGCGCGTCGAGACTCTCGAAGACGCCACCCGCAAAGCCGCCTCATTGGCACAGACGGGCGATGCCGTGCTGCTTTCACCGGCCTGCGCCAGTCTGGACATGTTCCGTAACTATGCACACCGCGCAGAGGTATTTGTTTCAACCGTTCGCGATATTGCACTGGAGGCCGGACAGCCATGATCGCCAAATTGATCCAGCGTTTCGCTCCGCGCCGTGAACAGCGCATGCCCAGCGGTTCCGCCCTGTCGGCCAGTTATGCAGGTATCGGCGGTCTGGGTGTGGGCAATGCCCCGCGTGGTGGTCGTTTCGCAGAGTTTGATCACCTGCTCATGTATGCCATTCTGGGGTTGCTGCTGTTTGGCATGGTGATGGTGTATTCCGCATCGATCGCGTTGCCGGACTCACCCAAATACGCTAACTACAAAACCACGCATTTTCTGTTGCGGCACTGCATCTCGCTGATGATTGCAGGCGCTGCAGCGATCGCAGTGTTCCAGTTCCCCCTCAGCGTTTGGCAGCGATTGGCACCGCTGCTGTTTGTCATCACCTTGTTCCTGCTGATTTTGGTTCTCATCCCCGGCATCGGCAAGGGCGTCAACGGTGCACGCCGCTGGCTGTCGCTGTACGTCATCAACCTGCAGCCATCCGAAATGATGAAGGTGGTGGCACTGCTGTATGCGGCAGACTTCACCGTGCGCAAACAGGAGTACATGCAACAGTTCTCACGCAGCTTTGTACCCATGGGGCTTGCGATCGCTTTTGTGGGCATCCTGCTGCTGCTTGAGCCGGATATGGGCGCTTTCATGGTGATTGTGGCCATCGCATTCGGCATCCTGTTTCTCGGTGGCGTCAATGCCAAGATGTTCTTCAGCTTGTGCGCCTTCATGGCGGTGGCATTCGTGGGGCTGGTTTTCAGCAGCGATTACCGGCGCGAGCGGTTCTTTGCCTATCTCAATCCGTGGGATGAGAAAAATGCGTTGGGCAAGGCCTATCAGTTGTCACACTCCCTGATTGCATTCGGACGCGGAGAGCTCACCGGCGTGGGCTTGGGGGGCAGTGTCGAAAAACTGCACTACCTGCCCGAAGCACACACCGATTTTCTGCTGGCGGTGGTCGGAGAAGAACTTGGCTTCATCGGCGTGTTTGCAGTGATCATGACATTTGCCTTTATCGTGCATCGGGCATTTGCCATTGGCAGTCAGGCCATTGCGCTGGATCGGGTGTTTGCCGGCCTGGTGGCCAAGGGTGTCGGCATCTGGTTGGGTGTGCAGGTTTTCATCAACATGGGTGTGAACCTCGGTCTGTTGCCCACCAAAGGCCTGACTCTGCCGCTCATGAGCTACGGCGGTTCTGCCATCCTGATGAATTGCGTGGCGCTGGCCATTCTGTTGCGCGTGGACTTTGAATCGCGTGCCATGATGCGCGGGCATACCACGGGGGTGCGCAGATGAGCGCATCACGTCTGGCTCTGATCATGGCAGGGGGTACCGGGGGACATATTTTCCCGGGGCTGGCTGTTGCATCGGAGCTGATCAACCGTGGCTGGCGGGTGCAGTGGCTGGGTAACCCGGATGCCATGGAAGGCCAGTTGGTACCACCGCGCGGTATCGCGCTCAATCCGCTGGTGTTTTCAGGCCTGCGGGGCAAGGGCCTGAAGGCGCTAATGTTCATGCCCCTTCGCTTGTTGCGCGCATTTGCACAGTCCATCGGTGTATTGCGCCGGATCAAGCCTGATGTTGTGTTGGGCATGGGTGGTTATGTTGCATTTCCAGGCGGCATGATGGCCAGTCTGTTGGGCATTCCGGTGGTCGTGCACGAGCAGAATTCGGTGGCCGGCATGACCAACCGTTGGCTGGCCAAAATTGCAGACCGCACGCTGGTCGCATTCCCCGGTGCGATGACTCCCTCGCTGTGGGTTGGCAATCCCGTGCGTGCAGACATCATCGGCCTGCCGACGCCCGACTGCCGCTATGCTGCGCGCAGTGGCGCCCTGCGGGTACTGGTGGTTGGTGGCAGCCTTGGCGCGATGGCATTGAACAGCGTCGTGCCCGCCGCCTTGGCATTGGTAGGCAATCGCGACAACTATACGGTCACGCACCAGTCCGGACAGGCGCATCTGGCTGCACTCAAAAGCAACTATGAATCGGCCGGCGTGAAAGCTGAGTGTGTGGCTTTCATTGACAACATGGCTGATGCGCTGGCGCAGGCCGATCTGGTGATCTGCCGGGCTGGCGCCATGACGGTGGCCGAAGTGGCTGCGGTTGGCGTTGCGGCAGTCTTCGTTCCGTTTCCGTTTGCAGTGGATGACCATCAGACCACCAATGCCCGCTATCTGTCAGACGCAGGTGCTGCGGTGCTGATGTCGCAATCCGAACTGACGCCGCAGCGTCTTGCGCAGTGGCTGGATACCGTCAATCGTCAAACCCTCCTCGACATGGCACTGAAGGCGCGTCAATTGGCCAAGCCCGACGCAACCCGCGCTGTGTGCGACTGTCTGGAAGAAGTGGTGAACGCATGAAACACAAACTCAAGCGCGTACATTTTGTCGGCATCGGCGGTTCGGGCATGAGCGGTATTGCCGAGGTTTTGCTTAATCTCGGCTATGCCGTCAGTGGCTCGGATCTCGCCGACAGTGCCACGACACAGCGCCTGAGCGGCATGGGTGCCGATGTGCGCATCGGCCATGTGGCCGAGAATATTGAAGGCGCAGATGCGCTGGTGATCTCCAGTGCGGTGGGCAATCACAATCCCGAGGTTGTGGCTGCACGCGCACGCCGCATTCCGGTGGTGCCACGTGCCGTGATGCTGGCAGAACTGATGCGCCTGAAGCGCGGTATCGCGATTGCCGGTACGCACGGCAAAACCACCACCACCAGTCTGGTGGCCAGTGTGTTGGCTCAGGGCAAGCTTGATCCCACGTTTGTCATCGGTGGCCGCCTCAATTCGGCTGGTGCCAATGCGAAGCTTGGCGGCGGTGAATACATCGTGGTGGAGGCAGATGAGTCGGACGCGTCTTTCCTCAATCTCATGCCGGTCATGGCGGTCATCACCAATATCGATGCCGACCACATGGATACCTATGGCCATGACTTCGCAAAACTGAAGCAGGCCTTTGTCGAGTTTACGCAGCGTCTGCCTTTCTATGGTGAGGCGGTCCTATGTGTAGATGACCCGCATGTGCGCGAGATCATTCCCTTCATTTCAAAGCCGATGATCACCTATGGATTGTCTGAAGGGGCAACCGTGCGCGCCGTCGATGTAAAGGCTGCGGGTGGACAGATGCATTTCACGGCGTTGCGCGAAGACGAAACCCCGCTGCAGATCAAACTGAATCTGCCCGGCATACACAACGTATTAAACTCACTGGCCGCGATTGCGATTGCAACCGAGTTGGGCGTGTCCGATGAAGACATTGCCACTGCGCTTGAACAGTTCACCGGTGTAGGCCGTCGCTTCTCACGTCATGGCGAGGTGCAGCTGCCTGCTGGCGGCGAATTCACACTGGTGGATGACTATGGTCACCACCCCGTGGAAATGGCGGCGACCTTGGCTGCAGCCCGTGGTGCGTTTCCTGACAAGCGATTGGTGCTGGCGTTCCAGCCTCATCGATATACCCGCACCCGCGACTGCTTTGAAGACTTCGCAAGAGTGCTCTCGACGGTTGATGCACTGATTCTGTCTGAAGTGTATGCAGCCGGCGAATCGCCTATCGTCGCAGCCGATGGTCGCGCCTTGGCGCGCGCCGTCAGGGTGCTTGGAAAAGTGGAACCGATTTTTGTACAGGATATGGATGAAATGCAGTCAGCGGTGATGCAGACCGCACGTGATGGCGATCTGGTCATCACCATGGGAGCCGGCTCCATTGGCGGTATGCCCAAGCGCCTCAAAGATGCAGGAGGTGCGGCATGAGCCATATGAACAACGCGTCGGCCAACTGGACACTGCCCACAGCCGCTTCGCTGGGCAAAGTAGTGGTGCTGTATGGGGGTCCTTCTGCCGAGCGCGAAGTGTCGCTCAAATCCGGCAGCATGGTGCTGGCCGCATTGCAGCGTAAGGGGGTTGATGCGCATGGTTTTGACCCCGCGAGGCAGGACGTCAGCGAACTGTTGAAGGGCGGATACGACCGTGCGTTCATCGCATTGCATGGCCGCTTCGGTGAAGACGGCACCGTGCAGGGTGCGCTCGAATGGATGCGTATCCCGTACACCGGCAGCGGTGTGCTGGCCTCTGCGGTTGCAATGGATAAGGTCTTCACCAAAATTGTATGGTTGAAAGCGGGTCTGCCCACGCCTGACTACATTGCACTGAAACCCGGTTTTGACGCGCAAGCCGTTGTCAGGCAACTCGGTTTGCCGCTCATTGTGAAGCCGGCGCAAGAGGGCTCAACGCTGGGTCTGACCAAGGTGGAGCGCGGAGAAGATCTGCTTCCCGCGTTTGAAAAGGCACATGCCTTCGATCCGCACGTGCTTGCCGAGTCTTTCGTTCAGGGGGGTGAACTCACCGTGCCGGTGGTGGGTCAGGGCGCCAGTGCACGCGCATTGCCGCCTATCCGCATCGTCGCGCCCGGTGGCAATTACGACTATCACAACAAATACCTCGGTAACGAGACCCAGTATTTCTGTCCCAGCGGTTTGCCCGATGCGCTCGAATCGCGCATCCGCGAACTGGCTGTCGCCGCATATGTGGAACTGGGCTGCAGTGGCTGGGGTCGAGCTGATGTCATGCTGGATGCCGACAACAATCCGTGGCTGCTTGAAATGAATACCAGTCCCGGTATGACCGACCATTCCCTGGTGCCCATGAGTGCGCGCGCAGAGGGTGTGGCCTATGAAGATCTGGTGATGTGGTTGCTATCGCAGGCATCACTGAAGGCCCATGCGGGCGCACGCAAGGAGGCCTGAGTGTTCGGAAGCCTTTGGCACGATGCGCGCATGATGAACATCCTGGCTGTTATGTTTTCAGCAGCTGCGATGGTGCTCATGCTCATGGCCGGCGTGTCCTGGCTGGCGCACCGTTCCATGTTCACGCTCACGCGTATCGAACTGGAAGGCCAGTTTCAGCACGTCAACCGTGTGGCAGTAAAGGAATATGCATTGCCACGGATGAAGGGCAATTTTTTTACGCTCAATCTGGATGAGACGCGCCGTGCGTTCGAAAGCGTGCCTTGGGTCCGCAAAGCGACAGTACGCCGCGTCTGGCCCGATGGTTTGCGCGTCACGGTGACAGAGCATGAGGTGTTGGGTTACTGGGGTGACAGTCGCTTGGTGAGTCAGTTGGCCGATGTGTTTGTGGCCAATCTGGCAGAGGCCGAATCCCAGCGTGGCGAAAAACTGCCGGTTCTCATCGGACCACAAGGCAGCGAGAAGTTGGTGGTCGACAGGTTTTTCAGATTGAACCGGCAGTTGAAGACCGGTGGTTTTCAGGTAGCGGAATTGCGTCTGTCAGACCGATTTTCATGGACGGTGATGTTGGACAACGGTTTGCGGGTTGAACTGGGGACGGAGCGGGCGGACATGCCCATGAACAGCCAGGTTGACCTGTTTTTACGCAGCTATCCGATCGTGATGGCGCAGATGATGAAAAAAATGACGGCATTCGATATGCGTTATCCGTCGGGGTTTGCATTGGCTGGAAGCAGCCGGTAAGTGAGTGGACAAAAAATGAGCAAGGAACAAAAAGACCTCATCGTGGGGCTTGATATCGGGACATCCAAGGTGGTGGCGGTGGTGGCCGAGCTGCTGCCCGATGGTCGGTATGAGGTCATCGGCATGGGACAGCACGACTCCAAGGGTCTTAAAAAAGGCGTGGTCATCAATATCGAGTCCACGGTTGCTTCCATCCAGCGCGCGCTGGAAGAAGCGGAACTGATGGCCGACTGCAAGATCCGTACTGTCTTTACAGGCATTGCAGGCAGCCACATCCAGAGTTTCAATTCTTCCGGCATGGTGGCCATCAAAGACCGTGAGGTCACATCCACGGACGTGGCACGCGTGATTGACACGGCCAAGGCGGTGAACATTCCGACCGACCAGCAGATTCTGCATGTGCTGCCACAGGAATTCATTGTCGATGGTCAGGAAGATGTACGTGAGCCGCTGGGCATGAGCGGTATCCGTCTGGAAGTGAAAGTGCACATCGTCACCGGTGCGGTATCTGCGGCGCAGAACATCATCAAGTGCGTGCGCCGTTGCGGGCTGGAAGTGCAGGACCTGGTGCTGCAGCCGCTGGCCAGCAGCACAGCCGTGCTGACCGAAGACGAAAAAGAACTGGGTGTTGCGCTGGTCGATATCGGTGGTGGCACGACCGACATTGCGATTTTCACGGGCGGCGCCATCCGTCACACCGCCGTGGTTCCGATTGCAGGCGATCAGATCACCAACGACATTGCCATGGCTTTGCGCACGCCGACCACGGATGCCGAGGAGCTCAAGCTGGGGTTTGGCGTGGCCAAGCAGGTTCTGGTGGATCCGCATGAACAGGTCGAAGTGCCCGGCATCGGTGAGCGCGGTCCGCGCACGATTGCACGCCAGTCCTTGTCTGCCGTCATCGAGCCTCGCGTTGAAGAACTGTTTGCCATGGTGCAGCACAAGATCCGCGAATCCGGTTACGAAGAATTGCTGTCTTCCGGCATCGTGTTGACCGGTGGCACCAGCCTGATGCCCGGTATTGCAGAACTGGGCGAAGACGTATTCCTCAAGCCGGTGCGCATTGGCGTTCCGGAGTATGCGGGTGGCCTGTCAGACGTTGTCCGCAGCCCGCGTTTCTCAACCGTTGTGGGTCTTCTGAACGAAGCGCGTGTGCAGTCACTGCGCGGTCAGCGTGTAGCGGCACAAAGTGGCAGCTTCAAGGACACCTTGCAACGCATGAAGGACTGGTTTTTTGGCAGTTTTTGAGCAGTACGTTTTGACCGTTTGAAATCTTTAAGTTGATCGATTGGCCGAGCAGGCCGTGAGACAAACCTGGCGCAGTAGTGACATCACTAAAGGAGGCTGTACATGTCATCTTTCGAAATTCTGGAAACCGAGACCCGTGGTACCGTGATCAAAGTGGTTGGCGTGGGTGGCGCAGGCGGAAACGCTGTGACACACATGATCAACCAGGGTGTATCCGGCGTTGAATTCATCTGCGCCAACACCGATGCGCAGGCGCTGGCCCGCACACCGGCCACCACGCTCATTCAACTGGGCAAGACGGGTCTGGGCGCAGGTGCAAAACCTGAAGCCGGCCGTGCAGCAGCCGAAGATGACCGTGACCGCATCCGTGATGCCCTGCGTGGCTCGCACATGGTGTTCATTACCGCCGGCATGGGTGGTGGTACAGGTACAGGCGGCGCACCAATTTTTGCAGAAGTGGCACGTGAACTTGGCATCCTGACCGTTGCCGTTGTTACCAAGCCGTTTCCGTTTGAAGGCAAAAAGCGCTCGATGATTGCCGAACAGGGCATTGCGGAGTTGTCACGCCATGTT
>SXZD01000117.1 GCA_005788065.1 Burkholderiales bacterium | reverse complement strand
CTGCGCAGGGTTGAGTCTTTCTTCATTTCTGTTGGCCATCGGTCAGGGCTATCGGGTTGAAGGCATCACAGACCATGAGCAGGTGAGGGAGTTGGCCCGGATCAATGGTGATTTGGGCCGGTTGGGTGGTTTGCTCAAGCTTTGGCTGACAGACGACATCAAGACTGCGGGATTCGACACGTCAACGATCATGCGACTGCTGGCCCGAATAGAGGCCACACAGGATGAGATGACTGAAGTGATGAGATCGATTGTGCGCCCGCGCTCAGTGCGTTGAGCTTTAGCCGCTAAAAAGGGATTTATTGCATGATCATCAAACAGGTACCCATGCGCTCGCTGCGCAAAAGCAGCTTCTCGGATCTGGTGGGCTACATCAGTGATGAGCGTGAGCGGGCTCATCGGGTCGGTGGGGTTCGGATCAGCAACTGCGCATCCGGTCGTGTGGATGCTGCCATTGAAGAGATCCTGGCTACTCAGGCTTTGAACCGGCGGGCCCGCAGCGATAAAACCTGCCACCTGATCGTTTCGTTCCGCGCCGGCGAGACGCCGTCACCAGAGGTACTGCAGCAGATTGAAGAGAGAGTTTGTGCGGGGCTCGGATATTCGGAGCATCAACGGATCAGTGCATTGCATACGGATACAGATAACTGGCATGTGCACATCGCGATCAACAAGATTCATCCTGAGCGACGGACTATCCACGAACCGTACTACTCGCACCGCACCATGGGTCAACTGTGCGAGACGCTGGAGCGGGAGTTCAACCTCGAAGTGGACAATCATTGCTCTCGACAAACACGGTCAGCGGGGCAAGCCGATGACGTGGAAGCCCAATCCGGAATTGAAAGCCTGACGGGATGGATCCGCAGAAATTGCCTTGAGGAGATCCAGTCAGCCGAGACTTGGACAATCCTGCATGAGGTTCTAACAAGCAATGGACTGTCGCTGCATGTCAGGGCCAATGGCTTGATTTTCTCTGCTCTGAACGGGACTTCAGTGAAAGCCAGTTCCGTGGACCGAGCGCTATCCAAGTCGAGACTGGAAGCACGGTTGGGCGCATTTCAACCCGGAGGCGCATTTGGGGCAGGGGAAGGCGAAACGACAAGGTCTACGGCAGGTACCACTGACGGTTGCTCCGATGAGATCACGGGCGTCACCGGTGAGTGTGAGCGCGTGCGCGACGCTTCCAACCAGATTACGGACGAAGACCCTGTCGGAATTTTTCGACAGTATGAGCGGCGCCCACTCCCATTGAAGGTTAATACGGATGCGCTCTACGCTAGCTACGTCGAAGAGCAGCGTCTGATTCGTCTTTCTCGATCAGAACGATTTTCTGAGAGTCGGGCACTGGTGGGGCGACAGATTGCGGAGGCTCGACGAGCTTACCTGATGCGCCGCTCGATCATTCGACTGTTGGATGGTCGTGGATTCAGCAAGCGTCTCTTGTACGCACAAGCGCGAGCGGCTTATAGAAAACGGGTCGCTGCCGCCATCGCTCTTAACACCAAGGCAAGGTTATCGGTTCCCAAGACCTACAAAGTTCTCACTTGGCTGGATTGGCTAAAGAAGGAAGCAACACAAGGGAACTTGGGTGCGCTTGAGGCTCTGCGGGCTCGCGAAGGAAAGAAGATGGCCTCTGCGAACAGCGTGTCTGGCAGCGCTCACCCGCGCTTCAATCCGCTCAGTGACATTGATACGGTGACCAAAAAGGGTGCGGTGATCTATCGGTCTGTGAAGACGCCAATCCGGGACGATGGGTCAACTCTTCATTTGGCTAGCCGCATTTCGCGCACGGCTTGCGCAGATCTGTTGCGTTTAAGTCTTCGCCGCTTTCTTGGTGCCATTGAAGTACACGGCAGCGCCCCGTTCAAGGCCGCAATGGTGTGGGTTGCAGCCAAGGAGCGGATTTCCGTTCTTTTCAGCGACCCATCACTTGAAAGGCGCCGCGTCGCATTGGCGAACTCTTTTTCAACCCAGACAAAGGACAACCCGCATGAAAGTTTATCAAGAGACAACGCTGGTCAGCGATTCTCACAGACCAATGACCGAGGACGATCTGATCGACCACGCGCTGGAGCACATCGACAGCCAGGAACGACAGGAAACCGCTTCGGACAGCACCGCTCCGGCAGAGTCACTACAGGTGCACGAAAGCCCCACATTACAGGCGCTGGGCAAGGCGCGGCGACCTCGACTGTCAACCGCCTGCGAACGCTGTCCCAACTCGATGTGGTTCGCATCTCCAGTGGAAGTGAAGTGCTAATGCCGCGTGATGTGCCTGATCGCGTGGAGCAGCACAGAGCCGAATCAGATTTGCGAGTGCGACGGGCTGACGATGTAAGGAAAGTGGGCTCGGCGTTGGATGCAGTCGACAGATACGTTGCAGAACGGACCCAGAAGCGTAGCCAGATAGCCGATATACCGAAACATGAGCGATATACTCCGGGCCATGACGCTGTCTCTTTTGCTGGGACACGAGTCGTAGAAGGACATCGGCTGCTTCTGTTGAAACGTGCAGATACCGTGTTGGTGCTGCCGCTTGCAGTGGGCGACGAAAAGCGTCTGTCTCGCCTTTCGATTGGATCAGTTGTACGGGTCGATCAGAACGGTTCCCTCCACATTTCCCAATCTCGTTCCCGATGAACCATCAAGCATCAGCAGGACCCATCCATTCGGGCTCTCATGGCCACGCTTCCCGTGTAACGGTCAGGCAGAGGCGCGCATTTTCTGCATTGGCAGGGGTGTCTGTGTTGGCTGGTTTGCAAAGTGCGAGCCAATATTTTGCGCATCTGTTTGATTATCAGCCAGCGTTGGGCAATCAGCTGGGTCATCTTTATGCACCCTGGTCGATTCTGCAGTGGTCGTTTCAATGGTCAGACCAGTATCCCGACGCCTTGATGCGCGCAGGCAGCGTGGGGCTGGTGGTATCGGCCGCAGGACTGTTGTCTGTTGCTGTTGCCAAAGCGGTGGCAGGAAATACGGCGAAAGCCCATCTGTCTTTGCATGGCTCAGCCAGATGGGCCATGCAATCTGATATCGAAATTGCGGGTCTGCTTCCGCGCTCTGCTGGTGTTCTTCAAACGCTGTTCACGGGTTTGTCGGATGTGATTTTGGGTCGCCAAAGGAAGGGTAGGGCGCAGCCCGCGGGTGTCTATGTGGGTGGCTGGCAGGATCCATCAGGGCGTTTTCATTACCTGCGTCATAACGGACCGGAACATGTATTGACCTATGCGCCAACACGTTCGGGTAAAGGCGTTGGGCTTGTCATTCCGACGCTGCTCTCGTGGCCACACAGCGCGGTCATTACAGACCTGAAGGGCGAGTTGTGGGCGCTAACCGCTGGTTGGCGACAGCAGCATGCCAAAACAAAAGTCTTACGGTTTGAACCTGCAGCAAACAATGGTGGTGTCTGCTGGAACCCTTTGGAAGAAATCCGTTTGGGTACCGAGCATGAGGTGGGGGACGTACAGAATCTGGTGACTTTGATCGTCGACCCCGATGGCAAGGGCATGAACTCCCATTGGCAGAAAACCGCATTTGCCTTGCTCAACGGCGTCATCTTACATGCGCTTTACAAAGCGAGGAATGACGCCGAGCAGGCTTCGCTGCCGTCGGTGGACGCCATGTTGTCCAACCCGGACCGTGACATTGGCGAACTGTGGATGGAGATGGTGACCTATGAGCATACCGACGGGCAGAATCACCGCGTCGTTGGCTCCGCTGCGCGCGATATGCTGGACCGTCCTGACGAAGAAGCCGGGTCTGTTCTGTCAACCGCAAAATCTTACCTGTCGCTGTATCGCGATCCGGTGGTGGCGCAGAACATCAGTCGTTGTGACTTCAAAGTGCGTGACCTCATGCATCGGAATGTGGCGGCCAGCCTCTACATCGTCACCCAGCCGAATGACAAAGCGCGGCTGCGCCCATTGGTACGCATTCTGGTGAACATGATTGTCCGCCTGCTGGCTGACCGGATGGAGTTCAAAGACGGCAAGTCAGTGGCGCATTACAAGCACCGCTTGCTGATGATGCTGGATGAGTTTCCCAGTCTGGGAAAACTGGAGATATTGCAGGAGTCGCTGGCTTTCCTCGCGGGTTACGGGATCAAGTGCTATCTCATTTGTCAGGACATCAATCAGCTTAAAAGCCGCGAAGCGGGCTACGGCCCAGATGAAAGCATCACATCCAACTGCCATGTGCAGAATGCATTTCCGCCGAACCGTATTGAGACAGCCGAGCATCTGTCTCGTTTGACGGGTCAGACAACGATTGTGAAAGAGCAGATCACGGTCAGCGGAAAACGCACGGCCGGCTTGCTGGGGCAGGTGTCTCGTTCGTTGCAGGAAGTACAGCGCCCTTTGCTCACCCCCGATGAATGTCTGCGCATGCAAGGGCCGCGCAAGAACTCAGATGGAGAGATTGAGCAGGCGGGCGACATGGTGATTTATGTTGCTGGTTACCCAGCCATTTACGGTAAGCAGGCACTGTATTTCAAAGACCCCGTCTTTGCTGCCCGCGCAGCAGTGCCCACTCCTATGACGAGTGACCGGTTCATAGAGCCGGTTCAGGTTGAGCACATCATACGTTTGTAAACACCATGGCTTTTCTATCGGATCGTAGAGATCGTCGTCGCTCTTTCTGGCGCAGGCGACCGGTATTGACGGCACAGTTTGTGCTCGGTGCATTGATGCTGACGGTAGGTGCAGGTCTGCGCCTTGGCGATATCTACGTCAACTCGTCCGGCAGCATACCGATGGGCTTCTACAGGGCAGCATCACAGTCTGGCCTTACTGCGAAGACCGGTGACTATGTTCTGTTTTGTCCCCCGTTGACCCCTCTATTTGAGGAGGCGCATACACGGGGTTATCTCGGTTCTGGGGTGTGCCCTGGCCGATTCGGATATTTGATGAAGCGCGTCGCTGCTGCCTCGGGGGATCTGGTCGAGTTTTCTGAATCGGGTGTGCGGGTCAATGATCGGATGCTGCAGCGCAGCCAGAGACTATCCGCCGACCGTGACGGGCGCTTGCTTTGGAGCCCTGAGCAAATGAAGCAGTTACTTGAAGAGCATCAGGTGCTGCTGATGTCTGACAACACGTCGCTGGGTTTTGATGGTCGCTACTTTGGACCGATTGCGCGAATGCAAATCAAGACTGTGCTGGTTCCCGTGTGGGTGTGGTGAATATCAACAACCCGCCGATTTGAATCCGGGGCAAGGGTGTCTGCCCCGCATTTACCTACCTAATCGATACCTGACATTAACTGGAGTTCAACCCATGGTTTCAGACAACAAGCCCACCCCCATTGCCGCACCAGATGCGGTCTCTGCCGACGATGATGTCATTCATGAGAAGTTGATTGATGCGATGACGCCGGGCTTCGAGGCGGAGTTTGACCCGGACGAGGCTGAACGTGCTGGGGCATTCGTTGAGGACGCCTTGTCTGAGAGTGATGCGATTCAGAGCAGCATTGACCTCGTAAAGGCTGCAACGCCAACAAGCGACGGGGCGCGCTGATCATGGCCCCCATACAGAAGAAAAGCTTTGCGGATACGGTGGCGGAACGTCTGATTGAGCAGCTGCGAACTGGCACCGCACCATGGCAGCGACCGTGGAAACCGGGTGATCCTATGGCTATGTTGCCCGCCAACCCGCTGACCGGTAAGCGCTACAGGGGCATTAACGCTTTGTATCTGATGAGCCAGGGCAGGGCAGATCCGCGCTGGATGACCTACAAACAAGCAGACAGCGTAGGCGCGCAGGTGCGTAAGGGAGAGCGAGGCACAAGTGTGCAGTACTGGAAGTTCAGCGAGGAGCGCAACCGATTGGATGGTAGCGGCAGTCCTGTTTCAGATGCCAGCGGAAATCCAATCAAGGAGACCGTGATGTTGGAGCGGCCTCGGGTGTTCTTTGCGACAGTTTTTAATGCAGAGCAGATTGACGGCCTTCCGCCGCGCCAACAGACCGGGCAAAGCTGGGCTGACATTGCGCGGGCAGAGCAGATCTTGATGGCGTCGGGCGCAACGGTGGTTCACCAGCCGGGGGACCGCGCGTTTTATCGTCCTTCCACGGACAGCATCACTTTGCCAGACCGCGGACAGTTTGAGTCTGCCGATCGCTATTACGCAGTGGCTTTGCATGAGCTGGGACACTGGACGGGGCATCCGTCACGGCTGGATCGAGATCTTGCGCATCCATTTGGCAGTGAGGGTTATGCAAAAGAGGAACTGAGGGCGGAGATTGCTTCGATGATGCTGGGTGAAGAACTGAATCTGGGGCGCGATGTGGGTCAGCACGCGGCGTATGTGCAGTCATGGATCAAGGTGCTACAGGAAGATCCTTTGGAGATATTTCGAGCAGCGGCTGATGCGGAAAAAATCCGTGAGTTTGTGCTGGCGCTTGAGCAGAAGCAGGTTTTGCAACAGGAGCCTGTTACGTATTCGGTTGGTGCCCCGACGGCTAGCTTAGTGGAGGGGACGGTCGTGATGACCCACCTGCAGCAACAGTCCAAATCGGGTTCTCATGTTGCCGTTGACACTGCGGATACAGACCGTATTGATGCGGACCATTCTAAGACTGAGCGGGTGTATATCGATGTTCCGTTTCGGGAGAAAGATGCGGCCAAGGCGCTCGGGGCGCGGTGGGATCGTCGGCAGCAGGCGTGGTATGTGCCGTCGGGTATGGCGTATTCCGTATTCAGTCGCTGGCCCCGGCTGGAGAGGACGAACTCGGGTGCCGCGCGATCATCGGTAGAGTCGAAAGCCCTGTCCGAACCTTCTGCGATTTCCTCGCAGCAGGGCAGTGCACGCATTTATCTGGCTGTGCCCTATGCGGAGCGGGCGGTTGCAAAAGCCGCTGGTGCCTTATGGGACAAAGCTGCGAAATCCTGGTTTGCCGGGGCGGGTGCCGACATGACCGTGCTCGGTCGCTGGTTGCCTGAACGGTTTGCCGCAGAGCAGATGCCAGCCATGGCTCCGCGAGACGAGTTTGCCAGCGTGTTGCGCGACATGGGTTTTTTGCTGACCGGTGACGAGCCTGTGATGGATGGCAGGAAGCATCGAGCCACAGTAGCGGGCGACAAACCGGGAGAGAAGGCCGGGTTCTATGTGGGCCATCTGGACGGTCATCCGGCAGGCTATATCAAGAACAACCGCACCGGTGAGGAGTTGAGATGGAAGTCCAAGGGGTATTCGCTGGAGTCCGTTGATCGGGCGCAGCTGCATGCTGACGCATTGGCAAAGTCTGCGCAGCGGTCTGCAGAGCTTGAGCAGATGCATGCAGCCACGGCGCAGCGCCTGCAGGACAGTTTGAAAGCCTTGATGCCCGCCACCTGCGCGGTGCCGTACCTGTCCACCAAGGGAATAAAAGCGTTTGACGGGGTGTTGACCGACAGGGATGGGAAGACTTTGTACGTGCCTGCGTTTGATGCCAGCGGCAAGTTGTGGACTGTGCAATACATCCAGGAAGATGGCACCAAGCGTTTTGCCAAAGACGCCCGCAAGGAGGGGTGTTTTCATGTGGTGGGTGGATTGAATGCGCTGGCGAAAGCGCCGGTGCTGGTGATTGCAGAGGGCTATGCCACCGCAGCCACGTTGGCTGAGGCGCTGGGGCATGCGACGGTGGCTGCGTTTGACAGCGGCAACCTGGAGGCGGTTGTCAAGGCGTTGCATGAAAGGTATCCGGCCAAGCCGGTGATTGTTGCAGGCGATGATGACCGGCACCTGATGTTAACGCAGGGGGTGAACCCGGGTCGCAGCAAAGCCGAGTCTGCAGCCAATGCCGTTGGTGGGGCTGCGGTATTCCCGATTTTTGTGGGTGAGGGGGCTGTTTATCCGTCGCATCTGCCCGCGATAACGCCAGAGGCATTTCGGGCGCATGAACGGGCGATTTTTAGGCTGTCGCAGATCGGGGTGGAAGGGCAGGGTGGTGATACGTCTGGGACGAATGGGCTGACGGATCTACTGTTGTCTGAGGGTCAGCTAGAAGCGTTGGCTGCGATGAAGAAGTGCACGGATTTTAATGATCTGCACAGGCGGGAGGGGTTTGGGATTCAGGCTGTGAAGCGGCACATGGAGGGGGGTGTGGGGGTAGTGCTGGCAGAAATTCGGGATCGGATTGAGAGGGCGAGAACTGTGAGGGTGTTGGGTTGATGTGCGGCGTTTCGATTTGCCCTGTTATGGGTTTTTAACCGCTGTTATGTCCATTGATGGCGCCTGCTGCAGTTAAGCCGACGGTTGGCAGGGGCCGAAGCGGAGAGGGACAATCTGGTTGTCCAAAATAGATACACAGTTTTTGGACATTCTCTCGCTTTGGGCTGCGGGGTTGAAAGATGTGCGGAGCTTTACTACAATTGTGGTACGGCATTTTTCAGGGGAAAGTCGTGACTACATCCACATCTATCCGCATCAATCAAACGCTTTACGAGCAGGCACGTAGCGAGGCCGTCTGTGAGCACCGAACGATTGCTGGCCAAGTCGAATACTGGGCCACAATCGGTCGCGCCGCTCTGGATAACCCCGATCTGCCCGTCAGCTTCATTGTCGAGTCGCTGGCATCGATGGCCGAGCCGCGCGAGACGACGACGCCATTCGTGCCAAGAAGTCGCCAGCAATGAGTT
>SXZD01000116.1 GCA_005788065.1 Burkholderiales bacterium | reverse complement strand
GCGCAACATGGCCCCCCACTTGTGGGACATGGTGCTGGATGTGAATCTGGGCGCCATCATCCGTTGCAACGACCGTCTGCTACAAGGTGCATTCAAGCCCAACGGGCGTATCGTCTGCATCTCTTCGATCGGCGGTATCGGCGGTAACGCCGGTCAGACCAACTATGCAGCCACCAAATCGGCTGTCATCGGTTACTGCCAGTCGCTGGCTCCCGTGCTGGCCAAACAGGGCATGGCAATCAATGCCATTGCGCCGGGTTTCATTGAGACCCAGATGACAGCGGTCATCCCGGTGGTCAACCGCGAAGTGGGACGACGTCTGTCGACTCTGGCGCAGGGTGGTCTGCCGGTGGACATTGCAGAGGCCGTTACCTTCCTGTCCAGTCCGCTGGCCAGAGGCGTGAATGGCGCAACCCTGCGTGTGTGCGGCCAGAGCTTCATCGGAGCATAAATCCGGAGATCTGCGCGGATACGGTTTACGCCGACTGCGCAGATGTTTTGCATCAAAGAAGAGTATTGACTGATTGGCCGCCAACCTTGGTACGCCGTTACAGCGGTGTCCGGGTGGCGGTCCGGTAAACAGAAAAAGGAACTGAACATGACGTATGGTCGTCGAGTTGCAATCATCGGTGGTGCCCGTATTCCCTTCGCCCGTTCCAACACGGCGTACGTGGGCAAATCCAATCAGGACATGCTGACTGCTGCTTTCCGCGGTGTGGTTGATAAATTCCAGTTGCATGGCGAAACGCTGGGTGACGTGGTGGCCGGTGCGGTTGTCAAACATGTGCGTGATTTCAACCTCTGCCGCGAAGCCGTGCTGGGTTGCGGACTGTCTCCCTCGACCCCCGCTTTTGATATCCAGCAGGCCTGCGGTACCGGTCTGGAAGCTGCCATTGTGGTGGCCAACAAGATTGCCCTGGGTCAGATCGAAGTCGGCATGGCCGGCGGCGTCGACAACACAACTGATGCACCTATCTCCGTGTCCGAGGGTCTGCGCAAGATCCTGCTGGAAGCCAACCGCGGCAAGACCACAGGCCAGAAGGTCAAGACGCTGCTGAAGATCCGTCCCAAGCACCTCACGCCGCTGCCGCCCGCCAACGCAGAGCCGCGTACCAAGCTGTCCATGGGTGCACACTGCGAGCAGATGGCCAAGACCTGGAGCATTCCGCGTGAAGAGCAGGACCTGCTGGCGGTGGAGTCGCATCAGAAAGCGGCAAAGGCTTACGAAGAAGGCTTCTTCAACGACTTGGTAGTGCCGTTTGCCGGCCTGAACCGCGACAACAACATGCGCGGCGATTCCAGCGTGGAAAAGCTCTCCACGCTCAAGCCCGCTTTTGACCGCAAGAGCGGCAAGGGCACATTGACAGCCGGCAACTCCACGCCCCTGACCGACGGCGCATCCGCTGTGCTGTTGGCTTCCGAGGACTGGGCCAAGGCTCGTGGCATCGAGCCGCTGGCTTACCTGACGTTCTGCGAAACCAGTGGTGTGGACTTTGTGTCCGGCAAAGAAGGTTTGTTGATGGCGCCCGCCTATGCCGTGCCGAAAATGCTGCAGAAAGCAGGGTTGACCCTGCAGGACTTCGATTTCTATGAAATCCATGAGGCCTTTGCAGCGCAGGTACTGTGCACACTGAAGGCGTGGGAAGATCCGGCCTTCTGCAAGGACAAGCTGGGTCTGGACGCACCGTTGGGTTCAATCGATCGCAGCAAGCTGAACGTCAAGGGCAGCTCGCTGGCTGTCGGCCATCCGTTTGCAGCCACCGGCGGTCGCATCGTGGCCACGCTGGCCAAACTGCTGGCTGAAAAGGGTAGCGGTCGCGGTCTGATCTCTGTCTGCGCAGCCGGTGGTCTGGGCGTGACGGCCATTCTCGAGCGTTGATCGGAGAGCCGCGCATGAGCCGTAAAAAAGCTGCCGCTGCGGCGGTGCAACCGGAAGCCTCGGCGGTGAGCACACCGTCGGGCATCGTGCTCGAACTCAAGTCGCTTCCCAATGCCAAGGCGCTGCTGCTCAAGGCAGCAGCAACGGCCACGCGCAAGCCCACCATCCAGACGGTGGCGCCCAAGCTGGCCGTGCGCATCAATGGCGTGAAGTTCGACGAGAAATGGATCGGGGCCTACAACACGGTCTGCGGTTTTGAGGGTTCGGACATCGGCCTGACCGCGCCGCAGGTGTTGGCATCGGCCTTGCACCTGTACCTGATGGCGCGTGATGAGGTACCTTTCCCCATGTTGGGCATGGTACATCTGCGCAATATCATCGAAGCGACGTCAGATCTGGTGGTGGGGCAGGAACACGACATCGTCGTATCGTTCGGCGAAACCCGACAGACCCCCTTAGGTCTGGAGTTTGATGTCCATACCCGCTTCCTGCGCGAAGGGCAGGTGGTGTGGTCCGGTGTGATGAGCATCCTGTCGCGGGTCAAGGGCATTCGCCTGCCGGGTGCCAAGCCCGCGGCACTGGTGGATATCGACCCGACAGTGGCCCGTTACGTCAAGCTGGATGTGCCGGAAAACCAGGGTCGTCAATATGCCAAGGTGTCCAACGACTACAACCCGATTCATATCCATGCCCGCAGTGCGGCGCTGTTCGGGTTTCCGAAAGCCATCGCACATGGCATGTGGACGGCGGCCCGCCTGCTGGCTGATGTTCAGCGCGAAATGGGTGGAGTACCGGCTTTTTATGAAGTTCGGTTCAAACAACCGGTGTTTTTGCCGTCCAGCAACATGGTCAAGTTTCATGTGGATGGCGACAGCGGGCAGTTTCAGTTGCTGGCAGCCAAAGACTCGCGTGTGCTGATGGAAGGTGTCATCCGCAACCGCCAGACCGCTTGAGGATCGCCGCACACGGTTTGTCCGAAAGTGCTTCAAACCGGTAGCGGCCTCTGGCCGTTACCGGCATTCCCGCGTTTGTAAGGTGCTGTTGTCAGGTCTTTCGGACGGTCGCCTGCATTGCATCCAGTCCGGGCTCGATCAGGCATTTGAAGTTGGCCTGCAGTTGCAGCAGGCTGACTTCGGGGTGGCTCACCCACCAGCGCGCCATGGCTTCTGCCGCCCCCACCATGCTGTGCGCGAGACATTCGGCTTGTACGAGGTCTGCTGTTTGTGATTGGTGCAGCCATTGGACAATGCTCTGGCTGACCGCATCAATGAACGCCTTGCGGAAAAAGCTTACCCGTTCACCCACAGGGCCTACGGCATTGAGCGTCTCGTTGTAAAGCACCGACCAGCCATCGCGGTGTCTGTCCACAAACGTCAAAAAAGACAGCATCATCATGTCCAGCCGAGATCGCGGGTCGGGGTTGCTCATCAGCAACGTCAGACCGTGGGTGAGGTATTCGCCGACCTGTTCGATGGTGGCCAGATACAGCGCGTCCTTGGAGCCGAAGTAGCGGTAGAGCAGGGGTTTGGTAACGCCGGCGCCCTTGGCAATGTCGTCCATGGATGTGGAGTGAAAACCCGTTTGTGCGAACATGCTGCCGGCAACGGCGAGGATCTGCGCCATGCGTTCGTTGCGGGGAACCTTGCGCGTGCCCAGTTTCACGGTTTCGGTTGGGCTTGCGTCTGCAGGTGTTGCTGCCAGTCGGTTGGAGGGCTTCATGTAGGGGAGGGGCATGCGCCGTTGCATGCGCTTGTGGCAGTCATCATGCCCCTTATTGTACGCAATCTGCGAAATCCATCTACGCAAGACCCTCAGGAACCGACGGGTTCAGCGATATCCGACCCTGTCGAGGATGCGCTGCGCGGTCACCGTGTTGCGTGCAAGCGTCTGTGCGGCAATCGGATCTTCCTTGAAACTGCCCAACCCGTTGAGTGCTGCGTTGTTGGGCTTGACTCCCTTGACCACGGGCCACTCGTTATTGCCGTCCGCAAAATACACCTGGGCGTCGTTGCTGGCGAGGTATTCCAGAAACTTGACCGCCGCATCGCGGTTGGGCGCATGACGGGCGACGGCACCACCGGAAATGTTGATGTGCGTCCCGCTCTTTTTCTGGTTGGGCCAGATGAAACCGACTTTTGACACCACTGCCTTGTCTTCCGGTTTGTCGCTGCGAAGCAGGCGCACCCAGTAGTAGCTGTTCGTTAGCGCCACGCCGCATTCGCCGCTGGCCACCCCCTTGATCTGGTCGGTGTCGCCGCCCTTGGGCGGACGCGCCATGTTGTCGACCACCCCTTTGGCCCATTTCTCTGCGCCGTCGGCCCCCAAGTGTTCAACCATGGCACCCACCAGAGAGAGCATGTAGGGATGCGAGCCGGAGCGGGTGCAGACCTTGCCTTTCAATTTGGGGTTGGCCAGATCCTCATAGTTCTGTACGTCTGCCGGGTCGATGCTGTCTTTGCTGTAGACGATGACGCGGGCCCGTGATGAAAACCCGAACCATTGCCCCTCTTGGGCGCGGAACTGGGCCGGAATGCGCTCGTCCAGCAGTTTTGATTTGACCGGTTGGGTGAGCCCCTCAATCTGCAGTTTCCACAGGCGGGCGGCGTCCACCAGCAAAATCACGTCGGCCTGGCTATTGGCCCCCTCGTTGCGCAGACGCTCCAGCAGGGCCTCATCGCCCAGTTCAATGCGGCGGATGGTAATGCCCGTGGCCTTGGTGAAGTTGTTGTACAACGCCTCGTCCGTTTGGTAGTGGCGCGCTGAGTAGAGGTTTAATACTTTGTTTTCACTGGTTTGCGCCTGCACGCCGAGAGAAAATAACGACAGTGTCAGGCAAGCGCTTGCAATGAGGGTTCGGCGGAGGTTTTGCAAACGGGGAATGACTGTATTCATGTTCTTGCTCTGGGTGTTGATGGGGTTGATCGAACGTGGATGCATCAGGCCGGAAACCTGCCCCGATGCCTGTTGTCTGTGATCATTGTAATCAGATTGAAAGTCTTAATGCAAATGAGAATCATTTTTATTGATGATTTTTTGTCGTTTTCCAGCAAAGCTCTCCCGGGCTTGCGGCGAATCTGCGCCATCGGCGTGTTGATGGTGCTCGCGGCCTGTTCAAGTCTGGAGTCAGGCCGGCAAGCACCGGGCCCGGTGCCGGTGGCGGAGGTCAAACTTCCGCCTGCCCCCAGGATCGGGTTGGTGCTCGGCGGAGGGGCCGCACGGGGCTTTGCCCATATCGGTGTGCTCAAGGTGCTGGAGGCCAACGGCATCGTTCCTGACGTGATTGTGGGTACCTCGGCGGGTAGCGTGGTGGGTGCCATTTATGCATCGGGGATGAATGCAGCGGATCTGCAGAAAAACGCCATCGCATTGGAGGAAAGTGCGCTGGGTGACTGGACTCTGTCCAGCAAGGGCGTCATCCGCGGCGATGCATTGCAGAACATGGTCAATCGATTTGTCAGCAACCGTCCGATCGAGTCGCTCAACCGCCGTTTCGCCTGTACGGCGGTTGATCTGAACACCGGCAAGTTGGTCGTGTTCGAGCGTGGCAACACCGGTCAGGCCGTGCGTGCGTCCAGCAGCGTGCCTGGCGTGTTCCAGCCCACCGTCATCAACGGTATCGACTATGTTGACGGTGGTGTGGTGACCCCTGTGCCGGTCCGTGTTGCGCGCAAACTCGGGGCCGACTTCATCATCGCAGTGGATATCAGTTCCAAGCCGGTCCCGTTGAAAAAGCCGGCGGCACTGGACATTGTGCTGCAGTCGGTCACGATATTAGGCGAGACGCTTGCAGCTTTTGAAACGGCAGAGGCCGATATCCTCATCAAACCGCAGGTGGGTACCATTGGCAGTGCAGATTTCAATTCCCGCAATCTGCTGATTCTGGAGGGGGAGCAAGCCGCCATGGCCGCTTTGCCGGGGATACGCAAACGACTGGGCAAGGCCTGATGTTAGTCGGATCTGCAAACCGCCATCCAGTCGGGTTGACCGGGTCGCTCCTGGTTTGATCCGGCTCAACCGAATGTGCCTTGGCGTCAGCCGAGTGTAAGCGCATCCTCCTATCTTTCGGGTACACAAAAATTCGAAGCGACCCTGTCGGACAATTCCAGCCGGCAGAGCCCGCCCGCTTCAGCCCGATCAGGAGAGAGAAGGATGTCCACCAGTACCGGCGCCTATGCGCGCACATACCGTCAATCCATCGACAGCCCTGAAGCCTTCTGGGGCGAGCAGGCCAAGCTGATTGACTGGCAAATGCCACCTCAGCAGGTGCTGGACTATTCCAACCCGCCGTTTGCCCGCTGGTACGTCGGCGGCACGACCAACCTGTGTCACAACGCGGTTGATCGCCACCTGAAAGAGCGAGCCAATCAGGCTGCGCTGATTTACATTTCCACCGAGACCAACGAAGAGCGGACCTACACCTTCGCGCAGTTGCATGAAGAGGTGGTGCGCATGGCTGCCATCTATCAAAAGCTGGGCGTCAAAAAGGGTGACCGTGTCCTGATTTACATGCCCATGATTGCCCAGGCTGCATTTGCGATGCTTGCCTGCGCGCGCATCGGTGCCATCCATTCCGTGGTGTT
>SXZD01000115.1 GCA_005788065.1 Burkholderiales bacterium | reverse complement strand
TTTGGCCAGAACCGGCTTTTCCAAAGGACCGAAGCTCTTGACGGTGGTTGTTGAGACCATGCCGAGGAAAGACTTTTTCTGGAAATTGACCGCGAAAGGCACAAATTCAGCCTTGCCGCTAGACATGTCGCGCAGGACATAGTTGTAAACCATAGGGTCGTTGGGGCGCTTGTCCGTACGCGGGAAAATATTGAACAGGGAGAACTGGTCAAAGCGCGCGTAGGTGGACTCGTCCATCAGCAACGGCGGTCCCAGACGGTTCTTGATCTCCAGCGGGGTCATGCCGACCTTGATGCGGGAGACCTCTTTTTCCGTGATGTATTCACGCGGTGCTGCCGTGTCCACGTCCGAGTTGATGTACTCGTTCAAGTCGCCAAAGGAATTGAGGCTGCCGCAACCGGTCAGCCCGATAGTGGCAGTAACGCACGCGCCGGCCAGCAGGCCGCGCATGGAGTGTGTGCGCCGAAAGGTCATTTTAGGATGTCTCCCCGTGTGTCTCGGTTCAGTCCCGTTAAAGCGTGTAAAACCGGAACTTGTGTTGTTATGAGCAAATCTTGCAGTGGAACGGAGTTTTACCAAAAAATCTGTCATTTGTCTCGCTTCCCGGCGTGATATTTCAGAAATTTGTGTCAGAACGGTGCAAACCACCCGTCACCTATACCAACACACCATATGGCATAAACCGCGCCAATAGCCCTATACAATACGTCCAAAATCACCTCCCAAGGACACACATGCACACCGTCATCATCGGCAGCGGCATTGCCGGCTGGACCATTGCCCGCGAACTTCGAAAACTGCAGACAGACGCAGAACTCCACCCCACCACCCTGATCTGCTCCGATTCAGGCGATTTCTATTCAAAACCGATGCTCTCCAACGCATTGGCCAGCGGCAAGACACCCGCCACACTGGTCATGACGCCGGCAGCCAAAATTGCCGAACAAACCAGGACTCGTCTGTTAAATTGCACGCAGGTCGTGTCGATTGACCGCGCACAGCGCATTGTACGGACGGACAAAGGCGATGTTCCGTACGATCAGTTGGTGTTGGGTCTGGGTGCAGACCCGATACGACTGCCCCTGGCTGGCAATGCAGCCGAAAAAGTTCTATCTGTCAATGACTTGAGCGATTACACACACTTCAGGAACGCACTGCCCGCCGGGGCGGAAGTCACCATTTTGGGGGCTGGGCTGATCGGCTGCGAATTTGCCAATGACCTGAGCGCAGCCGGGCATGCCGTGCGGGTCTATGACATTGCACAGTGGCCCTTGGGACGACTGCTGCCCGAAGCAGCAGGCCAATACAGCCTGAAAAAACTGACTGACGCCGGCATTCAGTTTGAATGGGGCAACAGTATTGCGCAGGTTGACCAGACCGACAGCGGCTACCGTCTGACTGACAGTCAGGGCAACACCCACGCGGCCTCATTGGTACTCAGCGCTATCGGCCTGCGCCCGCGCACCGGCCTGGCGCAAGCGGCTGGACTGGAATGCGGGCGAGGCATCCGGGTCGATGGTTTGGGCCGCACCTCCGACCCCGCCATCTATGCGCTGGGTGATTGTGCTGAATACGGACCGGTCGGTCCCCTACCCTACATCCAACCCGTCATGAATGCAGGACGCGCCATCGCAGCTACGCTGGCCGGTAAAGAAACCCCCATCAAGCTGCCGTCCATGCCGGTATTGGTCAAAACACCGGCCTGCCCCACCGTCATCGCACCGCCTGCGGCCGGAGCGTCGGGGCAGTGGCTGTGCGAAGCGGTCGAGGACGGAATGCGTGCACTTTTCAAGAGCCCCGACGGTACGCTGCTGGGCATGGCCTTGCTGGGCGCTGCCACGGCACAACGACAGGAACTGGCCGGTCAGTTGCCTTCATTGATGGGGTGACGGATGGGCGCCGGATGCAACCGCGGGGGTAGCGACCGGGTAACAAGTGATCAGTGAGGACTGAAAAGGGGCCTGCATGTTTACGCCCCCTTCCGTTACTTTCATGGAACCTTTTCGGGTGCGATGTCACTCAGGTTTTTTCATGAAAGATATCCGTGATCATTACCGCCTCAAACCCGAATATACTCGTCGCAAGCAACGCCAGCATCAGCGCAAAAGCGGCTGCCACATTAGCCTGCGCAAACCTTCCCGCCCCCCATGCTGCCTGGCCCAAACCGATGCGATCAGCGCCCTTCTGTCGTCCACCCGCCAGCGCAATCGACTGGTTGTTTCAGGCGGCTGATGAGACGCTGCCGGCGTTTGTCTCACAGCCCCAACCGCGGCAAAAGAGCATCAGCCAACTGGCAATCGAGCAATTAGACCCATTGAACGAGAGCCAACTGCGGTCAATCTCTACATTGCTGTCGAACACGGCAAACCTGTGGCATGAGTGGAATTCCGTCCAACCCGGCACGCTGCACGCTTTCTGCAGCGCACTGGCGTGCGTGATGGTTCAACGTTCTGAGGCGCTCACCGAACAGGCAAACCCGGCTCAGGCAAACCCGGCTCAGGCAAACCCGGCTCAGGCCGACCCCGTTCAAGCAGATTGCCCGCCTGGCACGCCCCCAATATCGGACAACGGGTACCAGCCGGTCACAAACCTGGCACCGACCCCACCCGCAGCCAGACGCAAGAAACGTCCCTCCAAAAACAACAAGGCAAGCAATGCCACCCCGAGCGACACCGAATGCCTTGCACCCACTCCGTCAAAGAAACTGAACCCGGATGACATCATTGCCCGCTTTTTGGCACTCCAACCCGAAAGCGGCAACGAAAACCAGCGCCGTCGAGCCGTTCACAAAGCCCTGTTACAGACCGACACTGCGGACATCGGTATCCTCGTCTCGCGCAGCAACCTGCATGCTAGAGGCCTCAACCCCCTGCCCAGCGGACAATCGCGACTACGCTCGCTGCTGCTGGTACCCGACGTGTTTTGCCGCATGGGCGAAAACCTGAGCCCTATCCATGCTTTGCAGGTGTGCGACATCCTGCAGACAACCGAGACGCAGTCCAACCCGGAGGTCGACGAACGCATTCGTGCATTTCGCATGACGCTGGTTTGCGGTCTGTTCGGCCATATGCACCGCCTGCACTTGCATCGTCTGAACAACGGTCAAGTGAGCAACTGGCCAGAGCATGGACAGGGCTTGCTGCACTTCAATTTCCGGCACATTCTGACCGGGCTGGGCGAAATACCCGAACTGGCCACACTGCTGCAGGACGCCTTCTGCGAATGCCTTCTGGATGCCGGAAAGCGTCTGCCAGAGCATGCTGACCTGCAGACGGTCTGGGCAGGACCCCCTGATATGATCCGCCGCACCGGCGAGCGCGTCCGTCAGTTGGTCACCAACCCGGAATTTCTGGGGCTAGCCCTGGCCCGCGAAGACCGCTTCAATGCGCTGATCGGCACCCTGTCGATTGTCTTGGCGCATGCCAAACTCATCATGGCCGACCCACTGCGCAAGGTGCTGGCAGCCAGCATTCTCGACACGTTCGCCAAGGCCCTGTTGAGCGAGCTAGCGCCGTTTTCCCGCATCGACAGGAAGCCATCGCAAACCGAGCCGACATGATCTGCCGGTGAGTGCATCCATGCGACCACCGCGCGCAAGCAGGACGGATACCTTACAATAGTCGTTGTTGCGCAGGTCCGTCTGCTGCGTTTTGCCAATATCCGTTTGACCACTCCATGAGCCCCTCCGTCACCAACATCGCCGCTTATCTTTTTGTCAGCATTGATGACATCCCGACGTTGCGTGATCGGTGGCAGGCTCGGTGCGACGAGCTTGAACTGAAGGGCACCATCCTGATCGCACCCGAAGGCATCAACCTGTTTCTGGCCGGCGCAGCAGACCGGGTCGACCTGTTTTTAAACGATGTGCGCAGCGATCCCCGGTTTGCCGGACTGCAGGTGAAGGTTTCTTTTTCTGACACCCAGCCATTCCGGTTCATGCGGGTCAAACCGAAAAAAGAAATCATCACCATGAAGCGCCCCCTCATCCGCCCTGAAGACGGGCGTGCACCGGCCGTCGAGGCGGCCACACTGGCGCGTTGGCTTGAAAACGGGGTGGATGACGAAAATCGTCCGGTGGTTCTCATGGACACGCGTAATGCGTTTGAGGTCGACTATGGTACCTTCGACGGTGCGCTGGACTACCGCATCAGCAAATTCAGCGAGTTTCCCGATATTGTCGAGAACCGCGTGCACGAGTTCGATGGCAAAACGGTCGTCACCTTCTGCACCGGCGGCATCCGCTGCGAAAAAGCAGCCATCGTCATGCAGGAATCCGGGTACGAACGCGTCTACCAGCTTGAGGGTGGCATACTCAAATACTTTGAAGAAGTCGGGCAGGCTCATTACCATGGCACCTGCTTTGTTTTCGATGAGCGTGAAACCCTCGATGCACAATTGCAAGCCCCGACCAAACGGCATGCGGCGTGACAGGCGCCTGATGACCTGAACCACGCGACCGATTTTTTGATCCGATCAACACTTTCTGACTGACCGCAAAGCGGCTTTACACATGGCTCAATACGTTTACAGCATGCACCGGGTGAGCAAGACCGTTCCCCCGAAACGCCAAATTCTCAAAGACATCTCACTGAGCTTTTTCCCCGGCGCCAAAATCGGTGTCTTGGGTCTGAACGGCTCGGGCAAATCCAGCCTGCTCAAGATCATGGCCGGCGTAGACAAGGAGATTGAAGGCGAAGCCGTACCGATGCCCGGCATCAAGGTCGGCTATCTGCCCCAGGAACCCGAGCTCAACCCGGAACAAACCGTGCGTCAGGCCGTGGAAGAAGGCCTGGGCGACGTTGTGCTTGCCAAGCAAAAGCTGGAAGAGATTTACGCAGCCTACGCAGAGCCGGACGCCGACTTCGACAAACTGGCCGAAGAGC
>SXZD01000114.1 GCA_005788065.1 Burkholderiales bacterium | reverse complement strand
CTGCGACAGCAGCGTGGTGGGCACCTGGATGAAGTCCACCCCACGCATGAAACTGGCCGCCGCAAAACCCGCCATATCGCCCACGACACCGCCACCCAATGCCACCACCACCGTTTTGCGATCGCACCGCGCCTGCAACATGGCATCAAAAATGAGTTGCAGATGCTGCCAGTCTTTGTACTGCTCGCCATCGGGCAGGATAGCCCGCACCACCTGCCGGGCACCAGCCTGTGCGAGGCTGGCCGTCAGCGTGTCCGCATACAGGGGAGCCACCGTGGTGTTGCTGACAATGACCACACTTCGCCCGGCTACCACCGGTGCCAGCAGGTCAGCGCGCGAGATGAGTCCACGGGCGATGTAGATCGGATAGGCGCGGTCGCCCAGTTCAACGCGCAGCGGGTTGCGGGCGGCAGCCGCAGATGTTTCAGTGCTCATGTCCGGAGCTTTCGGGGTTGATGCTCGTCAGCCCCAGGCTGACGGCAATATTGTGTGCAATCTGTCCGACCGGCTGCTTGCCGGTATTGACCTGCAGACTAGCCACGTCTTCATAAAACGCTTCGCGATCACGCAGCAAGCCGGCAATGCGTTCGCGCGGATTGTCGGTTTGAAGCAACGGTCTGGACTTGTCGGCTTTGGTGCGCATATACAGGTCTTCCACGCTGGCTTTGAGATAGACGACATGTCCGCTTTCGCGCAACAAGGCCCGGTTGGCCGGGTCAATCACCGCCCCTCCGCCGGTCGCCAGCACCATACGCTGCCGGTTCATCAGCGAGGCCAATATCTGAGACTCGCGTCTGCGAAAGCCCTGCTCGCCCTCAATTTCAAAGATGACGGGGATTCGAACACCGGTGGCCGACTCGATTTCATGGTCCAAGTCAATGAAGTCCCAGCCCAGGCGACGGGCGAGCGCACGACCGACGGTACTTTTACCCACCCCCATCATGCCCACCAGAAACACAGACCGAATCGTCACCGCACGCTTTCCTTCATTCAGAGCCTTTATTCTATCCTGTGACGCCCACCCCCGCTAAAATGGTCGCAACACACAGAAAACCACCGCACATGAAACCACAGACACCCGCAGCACACCGATCGGCCGGCGGCTTCATCAGCATCCTCATCGGACTGGCATTGGCCGGCATTCTGGGTATAGCCATCATTGTCACCATCGCGATGACCCTGCTCTACCCCAACCTGCCCGATCTGGACGTCATCACCGACTACCGGCCCAAGGTGCCCATGCGCATTTTCTCGGCCGACGGCGAGGTCATCGGCGAATTTGGCGAAGAGCGGCGCAATGTGGTTCGCATCGAAGAGGTGCCTACCGTCATGAAGCAGGCCATTCTGGCCGCCGAAGATGACAACTTTTACCAGCACGGCGGCGTTGACTACATGGGCATCCTGCGGGCACTCGTGTCCAACATCACGTCCGGTGGCAAGGCGCAGGGCGCCAGCACGATCACCATGCAGGTGGCGCGCAACTTTTTCCTGACCAAGGAAAAAACCTACACCCGTAAGCTCTACGAACTGATGATGTCGTTCAAGATTGAGGCCAACCTCAGCAAAGACCAGATTCTGGAGCTGTATCTGAACCAGATCTACCTGGGCCAACGCTCCTACGGCTTCGCATCGGCTGCCCGCATCTATTTCGGCAAGTCGCTCAAGGACGTCTCCGTGGCCGAAGCCGCCATGCTCGCAGGCCTGCCCAAGGCACCGTCGGCCTACAACCCGGTGGTCAATCCCAAGCGCGCCCGCGCCCGCCAGCAGTACATCCTGGGCCGCATGAAAAACCTGGGCTACATCGACGAAGCCACCTGGACCGAAGCCACGCAGGAAGAACTGCATGTCAAGTCCAATGCCAGCGAATTCGGCGTACATGCCGAGTATGTAGCCGAACTGGCCCGTATGGAAGCCTACAACCTGCTCAAGGAAGAATCCTACACCCGCGGCATCAACGTCTACACCACCATCTTCAAGTCCGATCAGGCGGCTGCGTATGCCGCCCTGCGCAAAGGCGTGCTCGAATATGAAAAGCGTCAGGTGTTCCGCGGACCCGAAGGCTTCGTGGAGCTGAAAGGCGATGCCAATGCGCGCCTGGACCAGGTCGATGACGCCCTGCTCGAGCACCCCGACACCGACGAGCTGTGGTCAGCCGTGGTACTTGAGGCCAGCCCCAAGGCCGTGAAAGTGGCACGCAGCCGCAACGAGATCATCACCATGACCGGCGAGTCCATCAAGCTGCCGTCCTCGTGGCTGGCACCCAATGCGCCGGCCAACCGCAAGCTGTTGCCCGGTGCCGTCATCCGCATCACCAAGGTGTCAGACAACCGCTATGACATCGTGCAGATGCCGGAGGTCGAATCGGCTTTTGTGTCGATGAACGCACAGACCGGTGCCATCCTGTCTATGGTGGGTGGCTTTGATTTCCAGCGCAACAAGTTCAACCACGTCACACAGTCCCAGCGCCAGCCCGGCTCCAGCTTCAAACCTTTCATTTATTCCGCCGGGCTTGAAAAGGGGTTTTCGCCAGCCAGCATCATCAATGATTCGCCCATTCACTACGATGCACCCGTGGGCGGACAGGCATGGGACCCCAAGAACTATGACGGCAAGTATGAAGGCCCCATGAAGCTGCGCACCGCGCTGGCCAAGTCCAAGAACATGGTGTCCATCCGCATCCTGGAAAAAGTGGGCCCTCGCAATGCGCAGAAGTGGATAGAACGCTTCGGCTTTGAGGCGGACAAGCATCCGGCCTATCTCACCATGGCATTGGGCGCCGGCACGGTCAATCCACTGGAAATGGCGCGCGGTTATGCCGTCTTTGCCAACGGTGGCTACCGCCTCAATCCGTATCTGGTCGAAAAAATCACCGATGCCAAGGGCAATGTGCTGGCGCAGGCCAACCCGGTGAAGGCCGGTAACGAAGACATGCGTGTGATCGATGAACGCAACGCCTTCGTGATGGACAGCCTGATGCGTGAAGTGGTCAAATCAGGCACTGCAACCCGCGCACTGAGTCTGGGCCGCAGCGATCTGGCCGGCAAAACCGGTACCACCAACGATTCACACGATGCATGGTTTGCTGGCTACAACCCCAATGTGGTGGGCGTGGCTTGGGTGGGTTACGACCAGCCCAAGAAACTGGGTGACCGTGAGACCGGTGGCGGTCTGGCACTGCCCATCTGGATCGACTACATGGCCCAGGCGCTGCGCCGTTACCCGGAAACACCGCGCCCCATACCCGAAGGTGTGGTGTTTGCCGATGGCGACTACCATTTCATTGAGTTTGCCCCGGGCAGTTACATCAACAATCTGGGCGGCTCATCAGTGCCGAACAACAACTGATCAGGCGGGCAGGTCAGGCATCACCACCGCCTGACCCAACTGCTCTGATACGATGCGCGATAGCGAAGGACCCCATGCCACGCCGTCGCGTGTGTTGACCCACTGACTGTTGCGCCGTGCAAAATGAAAGCCGCCGCAGCGTGCGGCCACCCACAATTCCATCATGGGTGCCTGCGCATTGACGATAATCTTCCCAAACCTGTCAAAATCCAGTGTCAGCACGTATCCTTGCCGCTCTATGTCCAGATCGATATCCAGATTGTCAGCCATGTCTTCCATGGTCTGCTCGAATGTCGACAGGCTGCGGTCAGCCAACTGCAGGAATTCACTTTCAGTCATTGCCATGAACCTTTTGAAAATACGATTGTTGCCGGCCGCTTTTTTTCAGGACGTCGTACGCTGGACAACGGGTCTGGCGCTGGCCTTTATCCTGACAGCCTGCGGACAGCGCGGCGCGCTTTACCTGCCGGCGCCGCCTGCAGCCAAACCCGCGCCTGCGCAGCAGCTACCTGCCAAATCCGATGACGGGGCAAGCAACCCGGCATCCCCAGATGATATCAAGCCTCAGAGGCCCGCCCGATAAGGAAGCACCATGTCCAAGCAAGAAACTTTCCCCACCCCCTTCCTGAGCCGCAAGGACGGCGTGCTCCATCTGGACGGGGTGAACCTGGAACAACTGGTACAACAGCATGGCACGCCGCTGTATGTCTATTCGGCGGGGCATATCCGCGACGCATTCAGCCAGTATCTGGACGCCGTCAAAGGGCTGGATGCCACCATCTGTTACGCCGTGAAGGCCAATTCCAACCTGTCGCTGCTGCGTCTGTTGGCCGACATGGGTGCAGGCTTTGACATCGTTTCTGCCGGCGAACTGGCGCGCGCGCTGGAGGCTGGCGGCAAACCCGAAAAAATCGTGTTCTCGGGCGTCGGCAAAAGCACTGCAGAACTGGAAATGGCGCTGGATGCCGGCGTAGGGTGCTTCAACATCGAGTCGCCGGCAGAACTGGAGCGGCTGGCCGCCGTAGCGCAGCGCAAAGGTAAAGTCGCCAACATCTCGCTGCGCGTGAACCCCGACGTTGATGCCAAGACCCACCCCTACATCTCCACCGGCCTGAAAGAAAACAAGTTTGGCGTGGCCATGGATCAGGCATTGGCCACCTACCAGCGTGCGGCCGTGCTGCCCGGCATCCGCATCGTAGGTGTGGACTGTCACATCGGATCGCAGATTACGCAAGCGCAACCCTATGCCGACGCGTTGGACCGTGTGCTCGCCCTTGTGGACCTGCTGCACGATCATGGCATCACCCTGCACCATCTCGACCTCGGCGGCGGTCTGGGCATCTGCTACAAAGATGAGACGCCGCCCTCTCCGCAAACCGTGATCGGCGAACTGGCTGCCAAGGTACGTGCGTGGGCCGACAAAAACCGCCGCGACATGCCCAAACTCATGTTCGAACCGGGGCGCAGCATCGTGGGCAACTGCGGCGTGCTGCTGACCAGCGTTGAATACCTCAAGCACAGCGAAGACAAAGACTTTGCGATTGTGGATGCCGCCATGAACGACCTCATGCGCCCGGCCATGTACGAGTCCTACCACGGCATGACGCTGGTGCGATCGGCTGACGCTGCACATCAAAAGGACGCCACCCACGGGGCTCACAACGCATCGCACAGCAGTAAAACCAGCAGCACCTATGATGTGGTTGGCCCTGTCTGCGAAACCGGCGACTGGCTGGGCAGAAAGCGACACCTGACGCTGGGGGAAGGCGATGTGATCGCTATCCTGTCGGCAGGTGCCTACGGCATGTCCATGGCCTCCAACTACAACACGCGCCCGCGGGCAGCCGAAATACTGGCGGATGCCGGCCGAGCGCGTGTGGTCAGACGGCGCGAGACACTGACCGACCTGCTGGGACCAGAAAGGGTTTGACAGCCATCTGGCATCAAAACCCGAACTGCTGGCCCACTCCCAACAGGGTAGCAAAGCCCATCAGGGCAAAGAGACCGGCGGCAATGCCGTGAACGAGCTTCATCGGAATGCGGTCGGCCAACTTGTCACCTGCGAACACAGCGGGAACGTCAGCGATCAACATCCCCAACGTTGTACCGGCAACCACCGTGATGACGTCGCTGTAGTGCGCCGACATGGCAACGGTTGCAATCTGGGTCTTGTCACCGATTTCAGCCAGAAAAAACGTCACAAACGTTGCGCCAAATACGCCCAGACGTGTGGCCAATTGTGTTTCTTCCTCTTCGATCTTGTCGGGAATAAGCGTCCAGACGGCCATGCCGAGAAATCCGATACCAAGTACCCAACGCAGGATGTCGGGCCCGACAACAGTGGTGACCCAAGCACCGAGTGCGCCAGCCAAACCGTGGTTGAGAATGGTGGCCAGCGTGATGCCAACAATGATGGGTACAGGTTTTCGAAAGCGACTGGCGAGGAGGAAGGCAAGCAACTGAGTTTTGTCACCGATTTCGGCAAGCGCCACAACACCAGTGCTGATAAGGAAGGCAGACATGGGTCTCCGTTGGTTCTCTCAGCTCACAATTTCCAATGACCCAGTTGCTTCCGGAGCTGAGTCGGAAGCGATGGGTCAAAGGTCTTGCCAAGCTGATAAACCGCTTACGCCATGGACAGATGTTTGACACGCTCAGCCTGCCTGATGAGACAGGCTGAGGGGTCGGGCGTCCAAGTATGTTGACGTAAGCCTTTCCGGGAGGAAAGCGGCTACTCCCCAATGACGGGGGCGAGATTACCCGCTCGCTGCGGGAAATGCAAACGCGGTTTCAAGCCGCGTTCATGACAGATCAGTTCAAACCGGCGATGTAATCCGAGACAGCCTTGATTTCGCGGTCTGACAAACGGGCAGAAATGGACATCATCTGCGCGTTGTTTTTGCGGACGCCGCCGCGGAATGCCACCAGTTGTGCCTCGGTGTAGTCGGCATGCTGACCGGACAGACGGGGATACTGTGACGGAATGCCAGCACCGTTGGGGCTGTGGCAGCCTGCGCAGGCCGGCACATTTTTCTCGGCAATGCCGCCGCGCCAGATTTTCTGGCCCAGTTCAAGTGTTTCCTTGTTTTTGGCTGCGCCAACCTTGGGCTTCTGGGCGGCATAGTAGGCCGCCACGTTAGCCATGTCTTCAGCGGACAGCGCACCCGCGAAACCTGCCATGATGGCGTTTTCACGCTCTGCGCGTTGCGCGCCCGGTTGCACCTTGAAGTTGTTCAATTGCTTCACGATGTATTCGGGATGCTGGCCAGCCAGCTTGGGGTTGGCCGGAGCCACGCTGTTGCCGTCTGCGCCATGACAGCCGCCGCACACCTGGTTGGCGATATTGCTGCCCTTGGCTGCGTCCGGCTTGGCCGGGGCTTTCTGCTCTGCGGCCAACGCGGTGCCCATGGCCACGGTCAATGTGAGAGTGGCCAGCGCGCCCAATGCCTTGTGTGCAACAACAGATACCGATCGCTTCATGGTGTGTTCCGTTTATCCTGTTATGGGTTGCGGGGATTTGTCTACAATCAGACTGTATGCAAGTGAAAACGGGTGCTTATTACAGCTGTTTATTATCAAAACCCGACGTTCTTTTTCCAAAATCTCTTTATTATACCGTTCCTGACAATCCCGCACCATCTGGCGCGCATCCATGTTAAACAATTTTCACTCAGCCCGGTTTGAAATCTCGGCAGCCAAACTGTCGCAGTGCCCGGGCGCCAGCGTGCCTGAAGTGGCCTTTGTCGGCCGCTCCAACGCCGGAAAATCCACTGCCATCAACACCCTGTGCAACCATCGGCAACTGGCCTACGCATCGCGCACCCCCGGGCGTACACAACTGCTGAATTTTTTCACGGTCCAGCATGACGGCCAGACCATCGCCCGCCTGGTAGATCTGCCCGGCTATGGCTTTGCGCAGGTATCGCGCGACGAAAAAGGCGCTTGGGACAGCGAACTGGGCAGCTATCTGACAGAGCGCCCCAGCCTGGTGGGCTGCGTCATCATTGCCGATGCGCGGCGCGGCCTGTTGCCGCTGGACTGGGGCATGATCAACTGGCTTGCACCCCGTCGCACACCCGTTCATGTGGTTCTGTCCAAAGTCGACAAACTGACCAACCAGGAAAAAGCGATCGTGCTGCGAGACACCCGCAAGGCGCTGGAACCCGTCAACGCACAGGGGCAGCGCGCGACCGTGCAACTGTGGTCAGCCCTGAAAAAGAGCGGCCTGACAGAACTGGAAGATCTGCTGCGTGGCTGGGTCATGCCGCCGGAGAGCGGCATCGGGACAGACATGCCGGCAGATCCGGCAAATCCGGCAGGCGCAACGGGCCCGATCAGCCAGTCGGCAAGTGCAAGCCGGTCGGGCGCTGACGAGCCCTCCTCCACAGCACAAACCAAGCCCTCCAACAAACCTGAATTGCCATCGGAGCCTGCATGAGCCGCTTCAGCCTCTCGCATCTCACACCGTTTTCTGCCGGCTTCCCCGCTGCCCGCCCGCGCCGCCTGCGTCGCGACGACTTCACCCGTCGCTTGGTCCGTGAAAATCACCTGTCCGTGGACGACCTGATCTACCCGGTATTCCTGTTACCGGGCACCAACCAGCGACAAGCCGTCGCATCCATGCCCGGCGTTGAACGCCTGTCTCTGGATCTGTTGCTGCACAAGGCCGAAGAATGCGCAAAACTCGGCATCCCGGTGATGGCGCTGTTTCCGGTGATTGAGGCCGACAAGAAGTCGCTCGACGGGCGGGAGGCACTCAACCCGGACGGCCTGGTGCCCACCGCCGTGGCCGCGCTGAAACAAGCGGTGCCCGGTTTGGGCCTCCTCACCGATGTGGCGCTCGACCCCTACACCTCGCACGGGCAGGACG
>SXZD01000113.1 GCA_005788065.1 Burkholderiales bacterium | reverse complement strand
GCGCTCCTCAACGTTGGCATACTTTGAACGCCGTCTTCGCGGCGCTTCAACCCTCGCAAATCAGTGATTTGCTCGGGACGTCTGCTGCACGGTCGGGCGCAATTTTTCGGATGCGATCCGGCGCAGTCTTCTTCCAACACCCTTTTGAGGCGAAGGCGCATGTTTGAGCCGCTCTCCGGGCGCGCCTGAGCGACTGACGGGAGGCTGCACGGTGATGGCACTGTTCGGACAGTCAGACGCCGAGCCCGGAAATAGCGAGGTGTCGTCCGGCACAGCGCTATCGCTGGGCAGTCACCAAAGCCGCAGCGCCAAACAGCGCCATCGCCGGGTCGTCTCCCAATTGCCTCCGCCTGCGTTAAACTGTGTCAGCCGTCGCGTCCCAAGGATGTACCATGAACGCATTTGCATATCGCCTGTCAGCTCCCCTTCGCGCCATCAGCCTGGCTGTGGCCATCGGCACTGCAACGCTTGCACTGCAAGCTACCGTCACACCCACGGTTGCTCACGCATCCGACTACAAAAATCTGACATGGGCCGAACTGGTACCCAAAGACTGGGACCCGATGAAGCTCTTCAAGGATCGCAATGCCAACGCGGTGAAAGAGGGCAGCGAAGCCGAAATGGACATGATGCGCGAAATGCGCGCCATCTGGGACGATGCGCCCACTCGCAAAGAGCTGGACGGTACCAAGGTTCGCATACCGGGCTATGTGGTCCCGCTTGACTCAGTGCAGGGCGGCAAGATCACCCAATTCCTGCTGGTACCGTACTTTGGTGCCTGCGTTCACAGCCCGCCACCGCCTGCCAACCAGATTGTTTATATCACCATGAAAGCCCCAGCTGTCTGGAAGCCCATGGACACGGTATGGGTTAACGGTACGCTGACTTCCAAACGCCAAAAATCGGATATGGGCGTGACGGGCTATGCCATTGCGGCCGATGTGGTGGAGCAATACAAAGCGCCCGGTAAGTAATCGGTTCCTCGGCAACCCGCCACCCGGCTACTCGGCTACTCGGCTACTCGGCTACTCGGTTGTTTTCCGTTCGCCGCTTTCAGCAGTTTCATCTGATCGTCGGTAGTCTGATAGTGCGGCACGCGGAACACCAGGCGTTTGAAGCGCTGCACAAAACTGTTGCTGCCCGCAATTTCCTCAGCCCAGTACTTGTCGGCCAGCGCAATATTCTGTTCCAGATTCAACGCGAATACAGCGCGTGAACCCGGTCCGCCAAAGTTGTAGACTTTGCCATTGTGAATGATGAAGCTGTCTGCATCGCCGCCCCACGGAATGCCGAACATGATGCCGTTGGCGCAGTATCCACCATATTGCGGAAGATACTTCTCCGGGTCTGCTTGAAACAGGGCCCTGTTCACGCTGTTGGCGAAATAAAAGTCGATGTCTCCAAACTTCACAGCGAATTCTTTGCTGCCTTGCACATATGCATTTTGCGTAATGTAGGCCACAACATCAGCGCCCTTGAGCATGACCCGCTTCGAATCGTCCATCGCAACGGCATTAACCGGGCCGTAGCCCTTGTCAGGGTTCTGGGCGATGATGGCGCCGCATCCAGCCAATCCGAGTGTGGCCGCAAGCAGGGCGCTGATTGCCAATTTTCCAAAGCGGCTACGGGCAGATGATTTCGCCATGTTAATTCCTGTTCGATCTTTCTTTGACATCTTTAACCCCTCAGCTCCAACGCCCGGTTCACGCTCAGCGCAGCCAGCGACCCCGCAGCCCCCGTCAGCAGATACAGCCCCACATATTCCAGTCCGAAGTGGGCCGACAGGCCCAGCGTGATGACCGGTGCAAACGCGGCTCCAGCCAGCCATGCCAGATCGTGCGTCAGTGCCGCACCCGTGTAGCGGTACTGCGGACTGAAGTTGGCGGTGACGGCGCCGGCGGCCTGTCCATACGACAGACCCAGCAGGGTAAAACCGATGAGGATAAATCCCGTTTCGCCCACAGGTCCACCCTGCAGCAGCGTAGGTGCAAAACCACTGAACGCGGCAATCGAAGCAGCCAGTGCGCCCAGCGTGGTGCGACGCCCCAATCGGTCTGCAATCAACCCCGATGCGATGATGCCCACAGCCGCGAACACGCATCCCAGCATCTGTATCTGCAAAAACTCAACCAGTGAGCGTTGCGTAAACAATTTCACCCACGACAGCGGAAACACGGTGACCACATGGAACAGCGCATGGCTGGCCAGCGCCGCCAATGCACCCAGCAGCACGTTGTAGCCCTGCGTGCGCGCCATCTCCGTAAATGGGGTGGGGCGCAATGCCCTGTCTTCCAGAAGACGCACATAGTCATCTGTTGAAACCAGACGCAAGCGTGCAAACAGAGCCACGACGTTGATTGCAAAGGCCACATAAAAAGGGTAACGCCAGCCCCAGCGTGCGAATTCCGTTTCACCCAGTGCCATCAGCAAGTAGGCAAACAGCCCGGCTGCCAAGGCAAAGCCCACAGGTGCACCCAACTGTCCCAGCATGGCATACCAGCCGCGGCGGTTCTCCGGTGCGTTCATGGCCAACAGCGAGGGCAGACCGTCCCAGGAGCCGCCCAGCGCAATACCCTGACCGATACGCAACAGGGCCAGCCCCCAGACCGCCGCTACGCCGATGCTCTCGGTACCCGGCAGGAAAGCGATACCGGCTGTCGAAGAGCCCAGTAGGAAGAGTGCGGCAGTCAGCTTTGCCTCACGCCCCAGACGGGTTTGCACGGCCATGAACAGCAATGTGCCAACGGGGCGCGCCACGAAAGCCAACGGAAACACCAGAAAGGATTTCAGCATGCCCGTCAGAGGGTCGCTATCGGGGAAAAAAACCGCCGGAAACACCAGCACAGAGGCAATGGCATACACAAAGAAATCGAAGTATTCAGACGAGCGCCCAATCACTACGCCCACAGCGATATCGCCAGGGTCTATATGCGCTTTGTCGGACGCGTTCCTGAGGCGCTCTGCTTCAGAGACGGTCAGCGACTGCTGGCGCGGGTTTGAACTCGGCAGATTGCTGTCCTTGGGATGTTTCATGGGGTACTTTGCTTGGGCAGGTGTGCAAGTCCGCCTGCGGGCTGTTGCATGGAGAGCGCGCATTTTCATAGAAACATCAGACGCTTGCAAGCGGCAGTATCACCCTTGGACAGGGGGGTGGGACAAAATGTCCAATGTCACACATGACAACATTTGTTCACACTGCACGTTGACGAAAATCAACCATCCCATGTCCAAATCATGCGTGCACACTTAAATCGCTTCAAATCCAAGGTTTTGGCGCTTTCTGCTCCGATGCTGCTGGCCGGTTGCGACTGGGTCGTGATGAAGCCCTCCGGCGACATTGCCTCCCAACAGGCTGACCTCATTACATTTGCCACCGTGCTGATGTTGCTCATCATTGTGCCCGTCATCGCACTGACGCTGCTGTTTGCATGGCGCTACCGCGCGGCCAACACGCAGGCTGACTATCAGCCCGATTGGGATCATTCCACCAAGCTGGAATTGGTCATTTGGGGTGCGCCCTTGCTTATCATCATCGTGCTCGGTGTAGTGACGTGGACGTCCACGCACCTGCTTGATCCTTACCGACCCTTGAAGCGCATTGACGAGAACCGTCCGCTGTCGGAACAGGCCGAGTATCTGGACGTGCAGGTGGTAGCCATGGACTGGAAGTGGCTCTTCATCTATCCGCAACACGGAATCGCAACCGTCAATGAACTGGTGACCCCGATTGATGTGCCGGTACGCTTCCGCATTACAGCCTCCACCGTGATGAACTCTTTCTACGTACCCGCGCTGGCTGGCCAGATTTATGCCATG
>SXZD01000112.1 GCA_005788065.1 Burkholderiales bacterium | reverse complement strand
GATGGTGCACTCGATCTGGCGCGCCCCACCCACCGCCACACCAGCCAGCGAGTTGGCCACCGCCATACCCAAGTCGTTGTGACAATGGACAGACCACACCGCCTTGTCGCTGTTGGGCGTCATTTCACGCAATTTGCGGATGAACTCACCATACAACTGCGGCACGCCGTAACCGACCGTATCGGGAATGTTGATGGTACGCGCACCTTCATTGATGACAGCCTCACAGACGCGCGCCAGGAAAGGCAGCTCGGAACGGTAGCCGTCCTCAGCCGAAAACTCCACATCGTCGGTGTACTTCAGGGCAAAGCGCACAGCCTGCTTGGCCTGCTCGAGCACCTGCTCTGGCGTCATGCGAAGCTTGACCTCCATGTGCAAGGGAGAGGTGGCGATAAATGTATGGATACGGCGACGGGCTGCCGGCGCAAGTGCATCTCCAGCCCGCGAAATATCGCGGTCATTGGCGCGGGCCAGCGAGCATACGGTCGAATCCTTGATCACCGATGCGATGGCCTTGATGGACTCGAAATCGCCATTGCTGGCGGCTGCAAACCCGGCCTCGATAACATCAACCCTCAGTTTTTCAAGTTGCTTGGCAATGCGAATCTTCTCGTCCCGCGTCATGGATGCGCCGGGGCTTTGTTCACCATCGCGAAGCGTGGTGTCGAATATGATCAAACGGTCAGTCATCGGAGTCTCCGATTCTCAATTCAGGTGGATTGCGATTTGGAATATGGGCAGATTGTACTGCGTGCGCGCAATGGCCTTGCGCGGGGCATGGGTCAGATCGTCGGCGCCGGCCGGCGCAGTCGTAGCGTCAGCGTGGCTGCGCGCAGCCACGTCAAAGACTGGAGGGCATGTTGGATGGACGTTTTCATGACTGCAGTGTAGCAATGCCCCGCATGCAAGGCAATTTCACGTTTTTAATCACCCGCATCAACTTTGGCTATCACCTTGAGAGGTGTGCGCCTGCGCTGCTGCATCCTGCTGTTTGGCAATACTGACCTTCTTGCCGGTCATGGTGTTGTAGATCCACATGGCATAACCCGACACACCGTAGAGCATGAATACGGCGAACAACACCTTGGGCGGATCCTGAGACACCAGCGCATAAGCCAGTGGCAGAGCCGCAATCACCAGAAACGGCACGCTTCTCTTGAAGTGGAAGTCCTTGAAACTGTAGAACGGAACATCCGACACCATGGTGAAACCCGCATACAGCGTGATGCACCACATAAACCAGTTCAAATCCGCACCATTGAGCTTGGAGTCATCCATTACCCAGACAAAGCCTGCCACCATGGCTGCTGCCGCAGGGCTTGGAATCCCCTGAAACCAGCGCTTGTCAACAGTACCGATATTGGTATTGAAGCGGGCCAGTCGCAGCGCGGCACCCGCCACATGCACAAATGCAGCCACCCAACCCAGCTTGCCCATGCCTTTCAGGGCCCACTCATAGGCCACCAGCGCCGGCGCAACACCGAAAGACACCATGTCCGACAGACTGTCGTATTCGGCGCCGAATGCACTTTGGGTATTGGTCATACGGGCCACCCGGCCGTCCAGACTGTCGAGCACCATGGCAAAGAAAATGGCCACGGCAGCATCTGAAAACCGACCATTCATGGCCTGCACGATGGCATAAAAACCGCAGAACAAGGCCCCTGTGGTAAACAGATTGGGAAGGAGATAAAGCCCTTTGGTGCGGGCCTGCTCGGCAACGCGCTCACGCAGCGCCGATGAACGACGCCCGGGCAAGCGCGAAATCCTGCGACGACTGGCCGGTCTCATGCCTTCAACTCAGCCAACACGGTTGAAGACGCACTGACCTTCTCGCCGATGGTCACTTTCGGTATGGCATCCACGGGCAGGTATACGTCCACGCGAGAGCCGAAACGGATGAAACCATACCGCTGGCCACGTGCAAGACGGTCGCCTTTGTTAACGTAGCACAGGATACGGCGGGCGATCAGACCGGCAACCTGCACGAATGTGACCGTGGTGCCATCATCAGTCTTGACCACAACAGCGTTGCGCTCGTTTTCGGTACTGGCCTTGTCAAGGTCGGCATTGACGAACAGACCCGGGAAATAAGCCACCGACTGGATGGTGCCATCCACCGGCGAACGGTTGGAGTGCACGTTGAACACGTTCATGAACACGCTGATTTTCAGCGCTTCGCGGTTAGCATATTCGTCGCGGGTTTTTTCAACCACAACAATGCGGCCATCAGCCGGGGACAGCACTGCGCGAGGGTCAGAAGGAATGAAGCGCGGCGGGTCACGGAAAAACTGCAATACAAATAAAAAGGCAATCGCAGCCAGTGCCGTTGCCCACCATCCGGGACCATACAGGTGCAGCAATACAGTGATGAGGCCTGTAATGGCCAGAAAAGGCCAACCTTCTTTTGCGATGATGGGATGGGGGTAGTTCATGTGTTGTGTCTTGGCTTTGTAATGGACGCGCCTATTGTAGACGCAAATTTTGAAGCCCAGAACGGACCCGCACATTAATTGACCGTCTGCAGGCCCGCACCAACGGCGTTTTTGCTGTTTTTTCTGCGCAAAAAACAACAGGCATGCCGCATTGGCATGCCTGTGTTACCGAGACGTACGATCTGACGGACTGCGACCCGCCAGGTCGTCCAAGGACTCAGATCAGTTGCGGCTCTGGTCAACCAGCTTGTTCTTGCTGATCCAGGGCATCATGGCGCGCAGTTTGGCACCGACCTGCTCGATCTGATGCTCTGCGGTCAGACGACGGCGGGCGTTGAGCGTGGGAGCGCCGGCGCGGTTTTCCAGAATGAAGCTCTTGGCATATTCGCCGGTCTGGATGTCCTTCAGGCACTGGCGCATGGCTGCACGGGTGTCGTCGGTGATGACCTTCGGACCGGTAACATACTCGCCATACTCCGCATTGTTGGAGATGGAGTAGTT
>SXZD01000111.1 GCA_005788065.1 Burkholderiales bacterium | reverse complement strand
GGTGCGTCTTGGCATTGTCTGCAATGCGGATGGCTTTGTCGATGTCAGCCTGGTCGTCGATATAGCCATGGCAGATGCCGTCCAGGTGCTTGATGACAGGCACCCGTGCTTCTTTGGCGATGCGCTCGATCAGCCCCTTGCCGCCGCGCGGCACAATGACGTCCACATACTGCGGTGAGGTGACCATGGCGCCGACGACAGCCCTGTCGGTGATGTCGATGACCTGAACGGCTGCGGCAGGCAGCCCCGCAGCCTCCAGCCCCTCTTTCACCAACTGCGCCAGCGCTCGGTTGCAATGGATGGCTTCGGATCCGCCGCGCAGGATGGCTGCATTGCCCGATTTGATGCACAGTCCGGCAGCGTCTGCCGTCACGTTGGGTCGCGCTTCATAAATGATGCCTACCACGCCGAGCGGTACCCGCATCTGTCCTACCTGTATGCCGGTGGGGCGCACGCGCATGTTGGTGATTTCGCCAATCGGGTCGGACAGTTGCGCAATCTGCTCAAGCCCCTGCGCCATGGTTTCGATGGCTTTGTCCGACAGGCTGAGTCGGTCGAGCAGGGCGGGCTCCAGTCCGTTGGCGCGCGCAGCCTCCATGTCCAGTGTGTTGGCTGCTTTCAGGGCTGCCGCTTCCCGGCGGATGGCCGTGGCCATGTGCATCAGGGACTGGTTGCGGGCAGCGGTGCTGGAGCGGGCCATGTCGCGTGAAGCGGAACGGGCAGCGCGGCCAATGGAGTCAAAATAAGCGGTAATGTCGGTCATGATGGTTCAAGCAGGTTGGGGGCCGGCAGTCCGGCGATATCCAGCGCCAAGGCGCGCAGCAGATGCCAGGCATCTTCCCTGAGCAGCCCCTTGATGGCCCGGTCGGCATGGGCTGCACGGTGTGTCAGGTTGACAAGGCGGTCACCCGACAGCCGGGCTCTGGCTTTATCGATGATATCAGCCTTTGGGCCCCAGAGCCGGCAGAGTTTGAGTGCCTCTGACAGGCGAACACCCTTGTTCAACTGGGTCTGCAGGTTGTGAAGGTTGCGGATTTCTTCGCTGATGGTCCACAGAACCAGCGTCGGTGCCTCCCCCTCTGCCTGCAGGCCGTCAAGCATGCGCAATACCGCATCGGTCTGGCCGCCCAGCATGGCCAAACCCAGATCGAATACGTTGTAGCGGGCAACATTGGCCACGCAGGACTGTGCAAGTGCAAGCGTAACGGGTTGTCCGTCGGCCAGCAGAACCAGTTTTTCAAGTTCTTGCCGGGCTGCGATGAGGTTGCCTTCCACGTGGTCCGCCAGCCATTGGGCGCAGCCTTTTTCAAGGCGCAGACCGAGGCTGGCCGAGCGGTCTTCAATCCAGCGGGGCAGGCCACGCGCCTCGATGACGGGTGCATTGACCCAGACACCCGCACCCATGAGCGCCTGCACCCAGTCTGCCTGCATGGACTTGGCATTCAGTCGGGGCAGCATGACCATGGCCATGGCGTCGGTCTGTCCGGTTTTCAGCCAGTCGCAGATACGCAGCAGGGTGACAGTGGCGTCTTTGGCCAACTTGCCGGTCGGAATGCGAATCTCCACCAACGTGCGGTCGCCAAACAGGGATCCACCGGCAAACGCACCCGTCAGGGCGGCCAGATCGGTCCCCCTCTCCATGGTGAACACTTCACGGGCGCTGATGCCGGACTGCAGAGCGGCCTGACGTATGGCGTCGGCTGCTTCGATGGATAGCAGGGGTTCATCAGAACTGATGGTGTAGCAGGCCGGCAGTTGCCCTGACTGCTGTGCACGTTTCAGTTGCGCATTCAACTGCGCCGCATCTACTTTCACGGCGCCTTGGTTCCGCTCGGTGCATGGGGGATGGATTGCGCAGGCGGTATACGCACGTATTCCAGTTGCCGCACGATCTGTGAAATGGCATCTGACTGCATGTCGCGATAGAGTGCCTGTCGCTCCGATTCCTGGGGCAATACCTGACCTGCGGTGACCAGCAGTTCGCGTCGCAGATTGAGTTGGCGCGGGGCCATCAGTTCTTCGCCGCTGTTGCCCCGAACCCGGTATTGCAGGTTGTAGCGCAGTTCAATTTCGCGGGCGGTGCCTGCCGATGTGAAGCTGAGTACCGATTCTTCGCGCCGTTCGGACAGGATGTCGAGCACGGCCTGCGCAGATTTCATGTTGTCGGTGACTTTTACACCATTGCCGCGCAGCAGGCGGCGCATTTCGAAGGAGAGGGGAGAGTTTGGAGGCGTGCTCAGATAGATGGATTCGAAGTTGACGAAAGACTGTCCCCGCAGACGAAACCCGCAGGCTGACGTCATCAACAGCGTAACGGCCAGACAAGCGAGCAGCAAGGAGCGGCCGGCGCGTTGTGCAGCCAGTGAGGGACCCGGATGAAGTGTATTGAGCAAGCGCAATTCCCCGTACTGTTCGATCTAAACCGATACCGGATACGGCTTAAGGCCAGGCAGCGCCCGTTTGCGCTTGCCGTCCCTTGCCGACGATGTCCTCAGACTACCACGTTGACCAGTTTGCCAGGCACTGTGATGATTTTCTTTACGCCCGTGTCCGGAATGAATTTTTTAACGGCATCGCTGGCCAAGGCAAGCTGTTCGATCTGCGCCTTGTCTGCGGCTTTGGGCACGCGAATGCTGCCGCGCAGTTTGCCGTTGACCTGCACCATCAACTCGATTTCGGATTGCTCAAGCGCATCTGCGGCGGCTTCGGGCCAGCTTGCGTCCAGCAGGTCGCCATGCGCAGCGGCAAAGCCCAAGTCTTTCCACAGTGTCCAGGTGATGTGCGGTACCACCGGATACAAAACGCGCAGCAGGATGCCGAAACCTTCAGCCTTTACGCGGGCAGCGCCCTCCGAGCTTGCGTCTTTCAGTGCCTCCAGGGTGTTGAGCATTTTCATGCCGGCCGACACTACGGTGTTGTACTGCGCACGTTCGTAGTCGAAGTTAGCCTGTTGCAGCACCAGATGAATGTCGCGTCGAACAGCTTTTTCGTCTGCGCTCAGGTCAGCCGATTGCAGCGACTGTCCTTTTACGATGTCCACTTTCTGGTTGGCGGCAAATGTGTAGAGGCGCTTGAGGAAGCGATGCGCTCCTTCAACACCTGCGCCGCTCCATTCCAGCGATTGCTCGGGCGGTGCGGCAAACATGACGAACAACCGTGCCGTGTCGGCGCCGTACTGGTCGATGAGTTGCTGCGGGTC
>SXZD01000110.1 GCA_005788065.1 Burkholderiales bacterium | reverse complement strand
CGGATATCCTGACCATCAATCGTGATGCGCCCGCCACTGACGTCATAGAAACGGAACAGCAGACGCGACAGCGTGGACTTTCCCGCCCCGCTTTCGCCCACCACGGCAACGGTTTGACCAGGCAAGATTTCAAAGTCCACATCCTGCAAAACAGTGCGACGACCATCATATGAAAAGGTTACATGCTCAAAGCGCACGTGCGCACCCTGCAGTGCCAATTTTTTTGCACCTGGCTCGTCTGCCACATCGCGGTTGTGTTCCAGCAATGAGAACAGCCTGTCTATATCGGCCAGTGATTGCTTGATCTCGCGATAGATGACGCCGAGAAAATTCAGCGGAATGTACAGTTGAATCATGAAGGCATTGACCAGCACCAGGTCTCCAAGACTCATCTGCCCGGCCAGCACACCGGCGGTTGCACGCCACAGAATGAGCGCTACCGCCGTCGCGATGATCAGGCTTTGCCCGCTGTTCAGTACCGACAATGAGGTCTGCGATTTGATTGCAGCGGCTTCCCATTTCTGCAAACTCTCGTCATAGCGCGAGGCCTCAAAACCCTCATTACCGAAATACTTCACCGTTTCATAGTTCAACAGCGAATCAATCGCGCGAGTATTTGCTTTTGAATCGAGTTCATTCATGCTGCGGCGAAAGTGCGTACGCCACTCGGTGACCAGAATGGTGAATGCAACATAGGACACCAACGCACAGATGGTGATGACGGCAAACCAGATGTCGTAGTGAATGATCAGAAAACCCAGCACCAGTGCGATTTCCACCAGCGTAGGCAAAATGCTGTAGAGCGCATACGACACGAGACTGGAGATACCGCGCGTACCGCGCTCGATGTCACGCGTCACACCACCGGTTTGCCGCTCCAGATGAAATCGCAATGACAAGGCGTGCAAATGACGAAACGTCTGCAAGGCCAGTTGCCGCACGGCATGCTGAGTAACGCGTGCAAACAGCAGTTCACGCAACTCGGTAAACAGCGTGCTGGAAAAACGCAGCGCCCCATACGCCAGCAGCAGAAACACAGGCATGCTGGCAGCGGCTGCCAGTGGCGATACTGTCACCACCGGGGTCAGCGCATCAACAATTTGCTTGAGCACCAAGGGCACACCGACGTTGGCCAATTTGGCCGCCACCAGACACGCAATGGCAAACAGCACACGGCCTTTCCACTCCCACAGATAAGGCAAGAGACTTTGCAGGGTTTCCCAGTCACCTCGGGTACGCGGGCGCTGGGGGGCGGGGGCTGCATGGCTGTGACGCATCGCAAACTTCTTTCAAACTCGGTCAGCGACAATACTACAATAGCGGTGGGGCAAGTTATGACCGCACACACAGGCCTCCCCTGCACAGGGTGCAGACGGACAAGCGGAACCGGGGACTAACAAGACCATCAACAACACAGATACAGGCACTCCCATGACAACCGGCGAGCAGCACAGCAGCAAAAACGGTGACAACCGCAATGAACCCGACAGCAGCGAACTCACGCTGCCCAACGACCGCGCACCAGTGCTTCGGGTCATACCGATGCCGCGCGACATCAATGTGGCCGGCGATGTCTTCGGTGGCTGGATCATGGCACAGGTCGACTTGGCAGGCTCCGTGCCGGCGGCAGAACATGCGCAGGGTCGCATCGTGACGGTGGCCGTCAACTCATTCCTGTTCAAGCAGCCGGTGGCCGTGGGCGACCTGTGCAGTTTTTATGCCAAAGTAGACAAGGTGGGACGCACGTCGATGCGTGTGTTTGTCGAGGTTTACGCTCAACGGCGTTTAAAGCCGAAGGAAGTAGTAAAAGTCACCGAGGCTTACATCACGTATGTGGCGGTTGATGAACATCGCAAACCACGTCCGGTACCGCCGCTGGAGTAAGGTCTCAGAACGACACGAGGCTCGGCTGCTCCACCGTCTGCCATACCCGCCCCTTCGCATGGTCGAAGTGAGCCATATCCATACGGTACTCATAACGATCCGGGCGATACAACGCCCGCGTCAGGCACACCGGTTTACCGGTCTGGGAAAACAGCATGCGGGCCATCGCCACCAAAGGCGCACCCACCGGAACCTCAAGCGCACCGGCCACCGCAGAATCCGCCAACCGGGCTGACAACGTTTGAGAAGACGTGCCCACCTCAATGCCGCTTTCTTCCAGCAGTTCAATCAGCGGCCGCACCTGAAGCTCGCGACGGCTGAACATGCGTGCGACGCTCTCGGGAATGTAGGTGGTGAAATGCCCCATCGGCTGCCCTTTGACTGACAGCACCCGCACCACTTTTTGCACCTGCTCACGCGGCGCAAGGCGCAATTGGTCTGCGACATCCGACATCGCTGTAACCCGCGAGACATCGAGCACTTCGACCATCGCGCCACCATCCATGCTGACAATCGAGTCTGTCATGGGTTGGTTGCTTGTACCTGTGCGGCTTGCTTCGCGTCGCGGCTTGACGAACGTGCCCTTGCCCCGCCCGCGTGCAATGAGACCCTCTTTGACCAGGTCCTGCAGCGCACGTCGCATGGTGACACGCGACACCTTGAACTGCTCTGCCAGCATCAATTCGCCCGGCAGGGGAACAGCCTCAAACCGCCCCTCCAGAATCTGTTCGCGCAAGATAAGGTAAATCTGGTGGTACAGCGGGACGACCTGGTTGGGGTCGATGTTGTTGTCGGCATTCCAGTCGCCAGACTGACCTGCGTCAAATGATGCCATTGTAAACCCCAAAGCGCGCCTGAATGATACATACATAATACATGGCGTACGCCCCCAACCGCAAGCAATTTTGCATAAAAATGTCTTTAATTGAAAGTTGACAGAGGAGCGCTCTTGCGACGTTTCCGTGGGCAGCGCGGCCCGTAAGGACACCGGCGATGTAGCCCTGCCAAGTCATTCAGACAGACATTTATTTCATCCAAAAACAGCGACCACCTGATAGCCCAGCGAGGCCAGTTCGCCCTCCGGCGTCCACAGGCTGGCCTGCTCATTGGAATAGCCGTTGCCGCAGGCCTTGGTATCAATGTCGATACGCCAGTGCCCGCCCGCATGGAAGGCCAAAGGCCGGGGCACACGCAATTCAAGCGACCACGACACCGAAGAAGAGCGAACCAGCTTGTTGAACCGACTGATCACCGGCGTGGGCGGGGCATCGGCGAGCATGACCGTGCACAATTCACGATCCAGCGCTGCATCGTGCAAGCCCAGCCAGATCTTCGATTTCCACGTGTCGGTACCGCTGAATGGGAAGCCCCCCTCAGCCCAATGAAAATCGATCTGGCGCGTAAACTCGGGCGAGAGACCTTTGAAGTAAGGCAACAGGGTGGCTTGCTCCACCGTCTTTTCACAGACGGGCATCTCGGGGCGGCGACTGGGCAACTCTGTCTCACGATCGGCTCCGAACACACCCACCAGAATGGCCACAACCCCCTCAGGCCCATTTATCTGGCATTGCACTTGCCGCACATTTTTTCCCTGTCGCAGCAAGGTCACGGAAAACCGCACATCACCGGGCTCGACTGGCGCCACGAAATTGGTCTGAAGCGCACGCAAGGGCCAGTCATTGCCACACACATCGCGCATGGCCTGCAAGCCCAGCGCAGAGATCAAACCGCCAAACACGGTGCGCCCCTGCGTCCAGTCGTCCGTTACATTGAACGTCACCAGATTGCCCTTGGTCTGTCGGAGGGAAATCATTTCACTGAGTGTTATTCCGCGTTCCACTTGTATCTTCCTTCACCCATTGAACCGCGAAAAATCCGGCTTGCGCTTTTCGATGAAGGCCTGACACGCTTCCTTCACTTCACCGCCAGCCAGCATCGCAGAAAACTTCTCGCCTTCCACTTCGATGGTGCGCGCAACCTGTTCGGCCAAGTGCGAGCGCATGAAATGCTTGGTAGCCAACAGGCTGCGGATGGGAAGTGCCAACAGACGCTCAACGGTTTGCGCAACCTTGGCCTCAATCTGGTCGTCAGGCACAACGGCCGTCAGCAGTTTGGACTCATATGCCTGTGCAGCATTGATACTGTCGCCCAGCAACAGCATTTCTGCTGCGCGGGGATAGCCAGCCATCATCGGAAACAGAAGGCTTGACGCCGCTTCGGGACAAATGCCCAGCGAGACAAACGGCATGCTGAATTTTGATTGCTCATTGGCATATACAAAATCGCAATGCATCAGCAACGTGGTCCCGATACCCACCGCCGCACCGCGAACGCAGGCAACAACGGGTTTTGGAAATGTGCTGATGACGCGCAGAAATTGGAACACTGGCGCACTTTGTACGTCGATGGGCCCTTTGGTGAAGGCCTCCAGATCATTGCCAGCAGAAAAAATACCGGGCAAGCCTTCAATCAACAAGACCCGAACAGATGCATCGGTTGCAGCGTCGCGCACCTGCTGGTGCATGGTTTCATACATCGCTTCCGTAAACGCATTCTTGCGCTCCGGGCGGTTAATCTTCAAGCGCAGCACACCGTCGCTGCGCGTCACATCAATCGTCATTACATACCTCTTTCATTCAGGAATCCGCGCAACTTCAGATTCGCAAACCCGTCACTCGACTACTCGTCACTCGTCACTCGTCACCAAAAAAAAGGGTCAGGTTCCCGAAAGAACCCGACCCCTTCTTTTCTGCATCAAGCTCAGACGCGCTCGATGATACCGGCCGCACCCATACCTGTACCCACGCACATGGTGACCATGCCGTACTTCAGGTTGTTGCGACGCAGTGCATGCACGACGGTTGCAGCGCGGATGGCACCGGTGGCGCCCAGCGGGTGGCCCAATGCAATGGCGCCGCCCATCGGGTTGACCTTGGACACATCCAGACCGAGGTCCTTGATGACCGCCAGTGACTGCGCTGCAAACGCTTCGTTCAGTTCGAACCAGTCGATCTGGTCTTGCGTAATGCCAGCGTTTTTCAATGCTGCGGGAATGGCTTCCTTGGGACCGATACCCATGATCTCCGGAGGCACACCGCGCACCGAGAAGCTCACGAAACGAGCCAGCGGCTGCAGATTGAAACGCTTCACAGCGGCCTCAGAAGCCACGATGAGTGCGCCGGCACCGTCAGACATCTGCGAGCTGTTACCTGCCGTCACAGAGCCTTTGGCTGCGAAGACGGGCTTGAGCTTTGCAAGACCTTCAATCGAAGAATCGGCACGTGGACCTTCGTCCAGCTTCAGCCCCTTTTCTTTCACCTTGATCTGACCCGTTGCCAGATCGGGCGTTGCCTCGCCGAACATCACCGGTGTGATTTCGTCGTTGAAATAACCCGCTGCCTGCGCAGCGATGGCACGCTGGTGCGACTGCAGGGCAAACGCGTCCTGTTCGTCACGGCTGATACCCCACTGCTGGGCCACTTTTTCAGCGGTCATGCCCATGCCGTATGCGATGCCGAAGTTTTCGTCTTTCGCAAAAATGCCGGGGTTCATGGACGGCTTGTTGCCGGACATGGGCACCATGCTCATGGACTCTGCACCGGCTGCAATCATCACGTCGGCTTCGCCCACGCGGATGCGGTCAGCCGCCATGGCCAGCGCCGTGATGCCGGATGCGCAGAAGCGGTTGATGGTGACACCGCCCACGGTGTTGGGCAGGCCAGCCAGCAGCACGCCGATACGCGCCATGTTCATGCCCTGCTCGCCTTCGGGGAATGCACAACCCACAATCGCGTCTTCGATGGAAGCCGGATCGAGGTTGGGCACCTGCGCCATGGCGCCCTGCAGGGCGCGCACGAGTAGGTCGTCGGGACGGAAGTTTTTGAAAGTGCCCTTGGGGGCCTTGCCGATCGGCGTGCGTGAAGCGGCGACGATGTAGGCGTCTTGTACTTGTCGGGACATGGTGGTCTCCTTAATTGCGGACAGGCTTGCCGGTCGACAGCATGCCCATGATGCGTTCCTGGGTCTTGGGGTGATTGAGCAACTCGACGAAATACTTCCGTTCGAGCGCCAGCAACCACGCTTCATCCACCAGAGAACCGGTTTCCACTTCACCGCCGCACACAACCGTGGCGATGATCTGACCCAGCGTAAAGTCGTGACCGGTGATGAAGCCACCATCACGCATGTTCACCAGTTGCGCCATGATGGTCGCAATGCCGTTCTTGCCGGCGACCGGAACACCCTTCAACTTCAGGGGCGGACGGTAGCCGGAATCAAACATCTGGCGCGCTTCACCGATGGCCACACCCAACACCTCGTAGCTGTTGAACACGATGGCGTCGTTGTTGGTCAGGTAACCGAGCTTGCGGCATTCCATGGCGCTCTTGCCCACGTTGGCTGTGGCAGCGGCCATGAAGCCGTCTTTCACAAACGCCAGAATGTCGGCACTGCCAGCGGCCTGTGCAGCCAAACCGGCGCGCACAGCGATCTCTTTCAGACCACCGCCGCCGGGAATCAGACCCACGCCCACTTCCACCAGACCCATGTAGGTCTCGATGTTGGCAACACGCTTGGCTGCGTGCATTGCAAATTCGCAACCACCGCCCAGCGCCATGCCGGAGATGGCAGCCACCACCGGGACGTTGGCATACTTGATGGCCATGGTGGCGTCCTGGAACTTGCGCACTTCGCCTTCCAGCGCTGCAGCACCACCGGCCATGAAGGCGGGCATCATGGCCTGCAGGTCTGCACCCACTGAGAAGGGTTCATCCGGCGACCAGATCACCAGGCCTTTGTACTCTTTCTCGGCCAGCGCAATGGCTTCATAGGTACCGGCAATGACGCCAGGGCCGATGGCATGCATCTTGGACTTGATGGACATGACCAGCACATCATCATGGCCCGGTGCCGTCCACAGGCGCACGCTTTCGTTTTCGGAAATGGTCTTGCCGCCGTTGTGACCGGTGATGGTGGTTTCACCCACCAGAGATGCGCGGAAAATCTGACGCTTGTAAACGGGCAGATCAGCGCGCGGCACATACGCTTTTTTCGCGGGCGACCAGGAACCGGCGGGGGTGTGGACACCCTTTTCGGCCACTTCGCCTTCAAACACCCAGGCAGGCATGGGCGCTGTGCTCAGCGATTTGCCGGCATCCACATCGCTCTTGACCCATTCTGCAACCTGCTTCCAGCCTGCTGCCTGCCATGTTTCAAACGGGCCGGTGCTCCAGCCAAAACCCCAGCGCAGTGCGAAGTCGATATCGCGTGCGGTGTCGGCAATGCTTTCCAGATGCACTGCGATGTAGTGGAACGCGTCACGGAAGATGGCCCACAGGAATTGCGCTTGCGGGTGATCGGTTTCGCGCAGGGCTTTCAGTTTTGCAACCGGGTCCTTGCCCTTCAGAATTTTGACAATGGCTTCATCAGCCTTGCCGCCAGACGGCACATACTCGCCCTTGACCGGGTCGAGCACCATGATCTGCTTGCCTTCTTTTTTGTAGAAGCCTGCTTTGGTTTTCTGACCCAGGGCACCCATTTCAATCAGCTTGGTGAGAACGGGCGGTGTGGCATACGTTGCGGCAAACGGATCGTCCGGCAGGGTGTCCTGCATGGTCTTGATCACGTGGCCCATGGTGTCCAGACCCACCACGTCCGCAGTGCGGAATGTAGCGGACTTGGCGCGGCCCAATTTGCTGCCAGTCAGGTCGTCAACAATGTCAAACGGAATGCCGTGCTTTTGCGCTTCTGCGATGGTGGCCAGCATGCCGAATACACCCACGCGGTTGGCAACAAAGTTGGGCGTGTCTTTCGCACGCACAACGCCTTTGCCCAGCGTGGTGGTCAGAAACACTTCCAACTGGTCCAGAATTTCCGGACGGGTGGAGGTGGTGGGAATCAGCTCGGCCAAGTGCATGTAGCGCGGCGGGTTGAAGAAGTGCACACCGCAGAAGCGGGACTTCAACTCGGCATCAAAACCTTCAGCCAGTTTGTTGATCGACAGGCCCGATGTGTTGGATGCAAAAATGGCATTGGGCGCAATGAACGGGGAGACCTTCTTGTACAGGTCATGTTTCCAGTCCATGCGTTCTGCGATTGCTTCAATCACCAGATCGCAGCTGCGCAGAATTTCAAGGTCTGTCTCATAATTGGCCGCTTGCACATGCACGGCGTCATTCTTGTCGCCAAACGGTGCAGGGCTGAGCTTTTTGAGGTTTTCTGTGGCGCGCGTAACGATGCCGTTCTTGTCGCCTTCCTTGGCAGGAAGATCGAACAGCACGACGGGCACTTTGGCATTGACGCAATGGGCAGCAATCTGCGCGCCCATCACACCCGCGCCGAGTACAGCGACTTTGCGGACGATGAAGTTTGACACGGTGGTCTCCTGGGGGTTGTTGAACAGACCTGCGCAAACAGGTCCGGTAATCCGGGTACAGCTTTCAGGGTACAGCCTTGATAACGGATGGATACGACAGTGTGAGGTACTGCAAACACCTGAGCCCTCGAAAAACGGCTGGCACAGGCAGAACAGGCCGCCCGCAGTTGCGGACAGCCTGCATGGTTCAGATGATCAGAACATTTCTTCGGGCATGGCCATCAGGCTTTGCACGCCAGCGCGGGCCAGACGGATGTGCGATGCTGTTTCGGGCAGAATCTTCTCGAAGTAGAAGCGTGCCACATGCAACTTGGCGGTGTAGAAAGCGTCGCCGCTGTCCTTCTTCTCCAGCGCAATCTTGGCACTGCGGGCCAGGAAGTAGGCGTAGGTGAAGTGACCGACCACGCGCATGTAGTCCACGCATGCACCACCGACTTCATCGGGGTTCTGCATGGCTTTCATGCCGATTTCCATCGTCAGCTTGGTGATCTTGCCGCCCAGGTCGCCCAGGGGTTCGATGAACTCTTTCATGGCTTCATTGTTCTTTTCAGCTTCAATGAAGTCGGTCACCAGTTTGCCGAATTTCTGCAGCTTCGCACCACCGTCACCCAGAATCTTGCGGCCCAGCAGGTCCAGGGACTGAACCGTGTTGGTGCCTTCATAGATCATG
>SXZD01000109.1 GCA_005788065.1 Burkholderiales bacterium | reverse complement strand
TTCCACCGAAGAAGAGCAGTTCCACTGATCAAACGGACCGCTGCGGCATCCTGACGAAGGATGTCGCAGGGGCCGTCTGCAGTATTGGCTTCACAAAAACCCCGCCCGAGTGCATCGGTGCGGGTTTTTTTTTTGAGCCTGTGCCAATGTAAAATCTTGTAATTGATTTATTTAACAAAAACCATGCGTACTTTGACCCTGTTGCGCCCTGTCGCGCTGCTTCACTTTCTGATGATGATTGTGCTGCTGGGCGGGTGTTCTGCCCGCGGACTTGTGAAAGCGGGGCTGGATGTCGACAAGGCTGATGCGCCTCAGATGCTGATGGTGGCCACGCCTGATTTTGTGATTCAGGAAGTGGATGTGGGTCGCAATTCAGAGCGTGTGGTGAAGTGGGAGCAGCAGGCGGGCAAGGCCTTTGAAGATGCGGTACTGCGTCTGTCGGACAAGGGCAAAAAATTCGCTGTGGTCTCCCCTTCGGTGCTGACGGAGGAGGAGACGCAGGTGCTGGTGCAGCACCGCGCACTGTTTGCCACCATGGCCCCGCAACTGTTGCAGATCAAGGAAGGCGCAGTGGAGGTGTGGGCAGACGAGAAACGCAAGTTTGCCTACACGCTGGGCCCCGGCTTGGGCTTTCTTAAAACCAAGTACAACGTGGATGCGCTTGTCGTTGTGATCGGTAAGGATACGGTGCGCAGCGGTGCACGAATCGCGCTGGATATCATCAACTCGGTTTTGCCTGGTGCCGTGTCCGGTGAGGCCAGTCACGCGTATTTGATCAGCGCGATTGTGGATACAGGCAGTGGCGACATTTTGCTGTTTGATTACGATGCAGCCAAGCGCCGGCAGTTGTCCAATCAGTCGGATGTATCGTCGATGGCCGATGAGGTGATGACGGATTATCGTCGGATGCTCAAGAAAGGCGCGTGGTTTTGATGGGGGGCGCGCATGTTTGCAAGCGAGGGATCGTCGGTCTTGTCCGCGTGATGGTTGTACTTGTGTTGCAGATGACCGCGGGCGGGGCGCAGGCGTTCTATGACCCGTTTGTATCGGGCGAGAACGTGCGTGCATCCGATGAGCTGGAAGAACGTCTCTGGGCTGAAACCGCCTTGCTGAAAGGCGTGCTGTTGCAGGGAACACGTTCGCGCGAGGTGCTGCAGTTGCAGGCCGCTGTGCGCGACACGTTTCAACGCGAGTTTGGTGAACTGGCGCCGACCGTCCGTGTGTATGTGATGGACGAGCCTGAATTGAGTGTGGTCACGACGCCCGGCGGCGAGATGTTTTTGTCGACGGGTTTGCTGATGCGGATTCGCAGTGAAGAAGAGTTGACGGTTCTGCTGGCCCGCGAGGTGGCACATGTGATCAACCGCGATACGGCGCGTACGCTGTCTTATGCAAAGCTGGGTTCCAATCTGAAAGAAGTGTTCAGCACCACGTTTGCGGTCTACAACGTCGCATCCGGTGTGATTGGTGTGAACAGTTTGATCAATTCGTTTGCCGGCATGTCGCCAGAATCAATACTGCAAAAGCTGCAACTGACCCCCGAGGCGTTACTGGAAAAGGGCGGCAAGGTATTTGCGGATTATCTTAAAAACGGCGTGCAGGATTCGATCAAGGAATCGACGCAGGGTTTCGGTAAAAATCTGGCAGGCCTCTTGGTACATCGCTTGTCGGTGCAGGCACTGGCCGCCATGATCAAAACGTCGGTTTACGGTTATTCCGAACGTATGGAAGGACAGGCTGACGAGTTTGCGCTGCGCTACCTGCAGGCACGGTATGGCAATACGGTTGCGTTTGAATCGCTGATGCAGCGTTTGTTGGCGCAGGCGCGGGTTCGGTCTTTTGCATACCTGACCTTCTATGGCAATGCGGAGCGTTTGGACGCGAGGCTCAAGAATCGCGCTGCATGGATCGAACCGGCTGACGTGATGGCAGGCGATACCGATCTTGCTGTGCGGATGGGAAAGGTATCGTATGCAGTCGCTCACGGGATGAGCTATCCGTTTGCGTCCAAAGCAACACCGGTCGTGCCCGCGTTACAGGAGCAGACGGCCGAACAAGCGCTTGTGAAAGATGCGCTTGTGTCTGAATTACCATCAGCGCAGCCTGCGGCAACGTCTTTGATGGCATCCGAGTCCGTTGCAAGCGAAGCGCTTGCGCCAGAGCCTGCGGTGCCAGAGCCTGCGGCGCTACAGCCCACCCATACGCCCACCGCTTTTGCCGATGCAGACGAGGGCGGCGACGATGCGACGCCCGATTTCATGACTGCGCTGGCCATGGCAATGCCCGAGTTGCTGCGTCGCGAGGCGCGCGACTCTGAGACGTCGCGCTTTTTGCATCTGACCTCGCAGGCTTTGCCGGCGCCTTTGGTGTGGCCCGAAGAGCTTGCCTTGATGCGGGCGGAGTTGCTGATCAAACGCGATGCGCCCGGCGATGTTGCAACGGCACTGTCGGTATTGGCTCAACAGTTGGAGATGCAGCCGGATGGCTGGAAGTTGGCCAAACTGGCTGCGGCGACGTATTTCAAACTGGGCGATTTTGAGTCGTCATTGCTGTTTTATGAGAAGGCCGTTGCGGCTGCGCCTGATGAGCGTGAGCGCACGTTTCTGACGTTGGCGCGCGACCGGGCGGCACGTCGATTGGAGAAGGCGACTGCCGGACGGAAGTAAGGATACTGTGCGAAAGTAAGGCGGCACAGTGAAAGTGAAACCAGTTGGCGCGGATGGTTCAAACGCGTGCTGTGCTGTTGCAAGATTTAGCTGAAATGTGGATGCAAATGAGAAACCGATTGAACGTGTGGTTGCATGCCACGTTGATGGCTGTGGTGGTGATGTCTTTGGGCGGGTGTGCGGCTTCGTGGCAGCAGGTGTCGACCAAGCGGCCGTTCAAGGGACCATCGCGTGCGTATGTGGTGAACCTGCCGGATCAGTGGAAGCGTGCGCCAACCGATGACACAGACCATCTGGTTCTGACGCGTGAAGGTTTGTATCTGCAGCAGATACGCTTGCTGAGGTATCCACTGAAGCAAGCGTTTCCGGTTGTTGAACAAAGTCGGAGCATGACGCCGGAGGCGTGGGCAGATCTGTTGCCGGAAGAGTTGGCAGACTGGCAGTACAAGCAGCTGAAGGCAGGTGTAAACCCGGCGATGGTGGTGCGCAAGGAAGAGCTTAAAGGTATTCTGGCTGCGTTCCAGCCACAGGATGCCAAGCCGTCGGATGCCACCACGGCGCAGATTCGCATGGACCCTGCGGTGCTGGATGGTCGTCCGGTGTTTGAACTGGAGACCCGCAGTTTCAACACATGGGGTTTGGAATACCGTACGTTGACTTACGGTTTTGTACATGAGAAGGCATGGTGGCTGCTGCAGTACAGCGCGCCATCGCTGCTGTATTTCGAGCGGGACTTGCCGACCTTCGAAGCCTTCAAGTCCTCACTTAAAATCAAGGAAAGCTGTTTTCTGTTCTGCTCAGATTGATAGCGGAAGGGCGGTCACGACATCGTTGATGGCGGTGGTGCTGATGCCGTTGGTGAGCCCTGTTCCAGTGTTTGCACCCGTGATGCTGTCCAGCGCAGACAATGGCGAAGGCGCGCCTGCGCTTGCTGTCTGTGTTGCGGGGACGCCAGCGTCGGCAAGGGCCTGACTTATCGGGTTGGCCGGCAGCGAGCCGATCAGACCCGTGGCTGCATCTGCAAGTGCGGCGGCGGGGCTGCCGCTGTTGGCGGCCGGTGCTGCCAGCGGAACCGGCAGTGCGCCTTCCAGCATGGCGGCTCCATCTGCAAAACTGAAGGGTGGGGTTTGTCCGGTCGGATTGTCTGCAAGCAGACCGTCGAGCTGGGCGCCACCGCTGGAGAAGGCGCCGCCACTGGCGGGCGCATCGCCGGTGTTGCCATCTGTGTTCTCACCGTTGTTCCCGCCCGTTCCATCACCGGTGCCGTCATTGCCGGCCGGTGTCGTGTTGGGTGCCGGGTCTGCGGCCGGTGTTGCACTGTCGTTCTTCACCACGCTGGCCAGTGCGACTGCGCCACCACCCACACCCAGAACACTGGCTGCACCCAGCGCAAGCGGGCTGCCGAACAAGCCGCTGATGCTGGAGGTTTCTTCGACTGCCATGGCGGCGTCCGGGTCGATGGCGGTGTCGTCTGAGCCCGCGGCCACGATGCCCTGCGGCAGCGCCTCTGCAGCGGTGACCATTGAGGATGTCATGAGCGACGTCGTGTAGATTTCACCGTTGCGGATCTTGAAATCGGCCCCGCGTGCAAACACGATGCGGCGCAGGCTGCCGGATGCATCGCCGGCAAAGTACAGGGATTGTTCGGCGGCCGGTGTTGTAACCACGCGGTCGCCTTCGAGCAGCCAGTCGCCGGCCTTCAGGCTGACGGTCTGACCGTTGCGCACCACGAACAGTTCATTGCCATCGAGTTTGCCGACAATGCCCACTGCGCCGGAGGGAGTGGCCATGGCTTGTCCGTTGACTTCCAGCGTGGCGGGAAGGGCGGGGGTCTTGATGTTGGCTGCGGTGGTGACCATGGTGTCTGTCTTTCTGAGTCGGGTTGCAGGTGCATGGGGTTTTGATGGGGTGGTGGCTGCCTGAACAGTTACACCGAGTACGCATCAAGGCAGTGCGGGGGCCGCAGCCCCCGTGAGTAACCCAGTTGATACTGCGGTGCGATCAGATCAGATTCAAAACCGATGTGACAAGATCTGCACCCGGGGCAGGGATCGCTGATGAAACAGGGCTGACGGCGGTCATCACCATGTCCAGACCGTCAGTGACCTGTGAGGGTAGGGTTTGGCTGATGGTTCCAACCGGGAGCATGTCGACTGTCTGTGCAACGGTTGAGCTGAGCTGAGCCGGGATGACGGAGGTGATGTCTACCGGGAGGCCGCCGGGTTCAGCGGCTGTGGACGCCCCCGGAATCGGAACCGCGTTTTCGAATTGGGAACCCAGGTCAGCGAAACTGAACGGCGGCGTTTGACCAGTGGGGTTGTTGGCAAACAGGCCATCCAACTGTGCTCCGCCGCTTGAAAACTGACCGCCGGAGGGGGGAGTTGCGCCGTCGCCGCTGCCGTTGTCGCCGTTGCCGGTGTCGGGAAAGTTGCCACCGTTACCGCCTCCGGTGTTGCTGTTGCCCGCGTCTGCGCTGTCACCGCCGCCAGAACCGCCGGCGAGGGCGGCCACGGCCACGCCGCCGGCTGCGACGCCCGCTGCAGGAACGCCAAAAATGCTGGCAGCACCCAGTGCGCCGAACAGGCCCGTGGTCTCTTCGCTCGCGGCAAGCATGTCGGGGTTCAGGGCGTCGGTGGCCGACACTTCGATCAATTCACCCTCCAGTGCGATTTCCGCGCCGGTGTCCAGTGCAATCTGCTGGTTGGCTGCCAAGGCTACCTTGGTCATGGCCACGGCTTGGGTGGAGGACAGGAAAATGGTCTGGCTGGCGGCACCTGTGCGGATGACGTCGCCTTTCAGAAGCATGTCGCCGGGTTTCACGCTGATGGTCTGACCGTTGCGGATCACCTGGAATTCGTTGCTGACCATCCCTCCGACCACGCCGATGGCGTCGGCTGGCAGGTTCAAGCCGATGCCATTGGTGTCGAGTGCGTCGTTCAGCAGTTCCGGTTTCAGCGTGGTGGTCATGGCGGTTTCCTTGTCAGTGAGGGTCTGTATGGGTTTTACTGACAGGTGGCCGAATTGGATTCAGAAATTTTCTGCCGGGTGTGATGCGGTGTGTTGTGGCGAGTTTTTTTGGGGGGCTGAGCGGAGGGGCTTTGCAGGTGTTGGATGTCAATCCCGGTGGTAAGGATGTCCGGTGAGCATGGACCAAGCCCGGTAGAGCGCTTCGATGGTCAGTACTTTGGCCAGTGCGTGGGGCAGGGTGAGGCTGGAGAGGCGCCACTGTTCGCAGGCCATGGCCTTGATGTCGGGGTGCAAGCCATCTGCGCTGCCGATGATCAGGCACAGCGCGTCACCGGCGTCATGCCAGTTGCCCAGCTTCTTGGACAGGGCGCTGCTGGTGTGGTCCACGCCACGCTCATCCAGCGCCACAATGCGGGCGCCCTTGGGCAGTGCTGCCAGAATGCGGTCGCGCTCGGCAGACAGGATCTGTTCGGTGCTGCGACCACCGGCACGGCTGTCGGGCTTCAGTTCAATGACGTTGAACGCCCATTCGCGGGGGAATCGTTTGGTCAGGTCGTCGCAGGCTTCACTGGCCCATGCGGGCGGGCGGTGGGCCAGGGTGATGAGGGTGAGTTTCAAGTGCTCTACGACGGGGTGTTGTTGATGGGGTGGGTTACCAGAAGTATGCCCAACGCTTCGCAGACGCGGCTGGCCTTGGCAAGCTTGGTTCAGCTCAGTTGCATGCCAGCAGCTTGCCCCGTCCATTGCCAGTTGGGCGTGTCGTCAATGTCAAGACTGACGCCTTTGGGCAGCGGTTTTCCGCCATTGAGCTTGACGCGCACCCGCTTGTCGCCCCAGACCTCTTCGAGGTTGTAGTACTGGCGGATGGCTGGCTGCATGATGTGCACCACCACGTCGGCCAGATCTACCAGTACCCATTCGCCAGTGTCTTCGCCTTCGATGCCAACCACATTGGCGCCTGCGGCTTTGGCCTGATCGCGCACATGGGTGGCCAGTGCGCGGGTTTGTCTGTTGGAGGTGCCGGAGGCAATGATGACGCGGTCAAAAGAGTCGGTCAGGCCGCTGGTGTCGAATACGGCGATGTCCTGGGCTTTGATGTCTTCCAGCGCGTCGATGACGGTGCGCTGCAGTTTGCGGAGGTCCATGCGGGTACGAATTGCCCAAACAATTAAAACACAGTCATTCTACGGCTTATTGCCGCTGTGTAACAGATGGTGTTTTTCATGAGTTGTTGAATAATCACTCGTCACTCGGCCGCTAGTCCAGCAGTCACTCCGGCAATGGCTGGTAGAGCTTTTCTGTTTCGATGTAGTCGGCCACCCCGGGCGCTACGCTGTTGCGCAGACGGTTGCGTGCGGTGTCGCGTATGTCGGTGTCGGTATGCCCCAGCAGGGCTGCGTTGCGGCGGATATCGGTTGACGATACGGCAACAGGTGGCATGGGGACGCGGATGAGATGCTCCCTGTCGTAGTACTTCTGCAAATCGGTAGGGATCTCGATGAATGTGACGCCAGCCCGCTCCACCATGCCGATGCGCGCAAAGTCGAAGAGGCTTTCCCAGTCTTTCCATGTGGGCAGGTTGCGGACCTGATCGCCACCGATGATCCACGTAAACCGGTGGTTGGGATAGCGTTGGCTGAAGTCCTCCAGGGTGTCGATGGTGTAGGTGTCGCCTTCGCGTTCCAGTTCGCAGGTGTGTATGCGCCAGCCGGGTGCCCCGGTGATGGCGCGATCCAGCATTTCGGTGCGGTGACGGTTGCTGGCCAGTTCACGCTGCTTTTGCCAGGGGCGACCAGCCGGAATGAACCACACTTCGTCGGCCATGCAATGGGCCTGCGCGGATTTGGCCATTTGCAGGTGACCCAGATGTACGGGGTCGAAACTGCCGCCAATGAGCACGACGGTTTTGTGGGTCAGGTCGGGCCCTCGCGGTACCAGACAGTGCATGCGCTGCTCCCTTTGACGGGTCGGACTTTGATGCTACACCCAGTCACGGTGAATGAGAAAGTGGGTATACAACACAGATTCGGGCGAGCCGGGTTCGGGGGCCCAGTTGTAAACCCAGTTGACCACCGGCGGCATGGACATGAGGATGCTTTCGGTGCGTCCGCCACTTTGCAGACCAAACAAGGTG
>SXZD01000108.1 GCA_005788065.1 Burkholderiales bacterium | reverse complement strand
GGTCCGGGCGGCTGGGGCGCCATTTTGCAGACCGGCGAACACGAAAAAGAACTTTTTGGCGGCAAGCCCAGCACCACCAACAACCAGATGGAACTGACTGCCGTCATCGAGTCGCTTAATGCGCTCAAAAAAACCTGCGAGGTCGACCTGTATACCGACTCCCGCTATGTCTGCGATGGTCTGCAGCAGTGGATGCCCAACTGGAAGCGCAACGGCTGGAAAACGGCCGACAAAAAACCGGTGAAAAACATCGAGTTGTGGCAGGCACTGGACAAGGCGGCGTTTCGGCATGTGCTTCGCATTCACTGGGTGAAGGGGCACAACGGCCATCCCGGCAACGAACGCGCTGACGCACTGGCCAACCGGGGCGTGGAAAGCGTGATGCAGGGCAGGGTGTCCGGGCAGGCATGATGCGCCGGCATGAGCTTGTTGCGACCTGTGTGTCGGGCATGTTCTGCGGCTGCGGATCAGTAATCAATCGAAAATAAACGGGCGCTGCACAGGTGCCCCGACGGATGGACCGTGCGGGTACATCAGGGATATGAAAAATGAGCAGAAGTGTCTGGGTCAGCGTAGTAAGTGTTGCGATACTGGGTGCCGCCGGGTTCGGTGCATGGCACGTATTTCGCGACGCGCCAGCCGGGGGCGGTTCACCGGCCGCTGTGGCGGGTGCCTCCCCTGCGCCTGCTCCGGCGGGTGCATCAGGCTCGTCTCCGGGTTCGTCAGCAGGCTCCGGCAAGCCGTCGGGCCCTCCGGGTGGTCCCGGCGGTGGCATGCCACCGGTGCCGGTTGAGGTCATCACCGTCAAGGCCGGGGCGCTCGATGATGAGGCGTTGAGCGTGGGCACACTGCGCTCCAATGAGTCTGTCGTCATCCGCACCGAAGTCGCAGGCCGTGTCCTGAAGGTTGGTTTCACCGACGGTCAGACAGTGGCCAGCGGCGCGCTGCTGCTCAAAATCGACGACAGCATTGCTGCAGCCGAAGTGTCTCAGGCCAAAGCCGAGATGGGTCTTGCCCTGGAAAACCTCCGCCGTGTGCAGGACCTGAAAGAGAAGAACTTTGTTTCAGCCAGTGCGCTGGATCAGGCGGCCGCAGCCCACGAAGTGGCCAAAGCCAAACTGGAGCTGGCACAGGCACGGCTTAAGCGCTACACGCTTACGGCGCCCTTTGCCGGTACCGTGGGTCTGCGTAACCTGACAGCCGGTGACTACATCAAGGAGGGCGCGGACGTTGTCGCTGTTGAAGACCTCTCCAGCATGCGGCTGGATTTTCGTCTTCCTGAAAAAATGAACCCCGTGGTGCGGGCTGGCAGTACCCTGCGCGCCAACTTTGAGGCATATCCCGGCAGAGATTTCATGGCTACCGTCATTGCTGTGGATCCGCAGATTGACCCCGCCGGTCGCAGTGTCCTGATCCGCGCCCGTCTGGCCAATCCGGGCAGTATTCTCAAGCCCGGAATGCTCGCGCGTGTCACCCTCAGTCTGGGACAGCGCAGCAATGTGCTGATGGTGCCCGAGGAAGCGGTGGTGCCGCAGGGGGGCGATGCGTTCGTCTACCGGGTCATTGAGGGCAAAGCCGTCAAGACGCCGGTGCGGCTGGGATTGCGTCGCCCCGGACAAGTCGAAATCGCATCTGGTGTGCAGGTGGGCGATCAGATCGTGGTGGCCGGTCAGATCCGCATCAGCCGTGATCAGGCTCCGGTGCGCATCATGGGCTCCGCATCATGAGCCTTTCCGAACTTTGTATCCGTCGCCCCGTTTTTGCGACGGTGCTCAGCCTGGTCGTTGTGCTGATCGGCATTGTCTGTTTCCAGCGCCTGTCGGTGCGGGAGTATCCCCGCATCGACGAACCGGTGGTGACGGTGGACACCACGTATGTGGGCGCCAGCAGTGAAATTATCGAATCACAGATCACCAAGCCGTTGGAAGATTCAATTGCCGGGATCGAGGGTGTGGATGTGCTCACGTCCATTTCGCGCGCAGAACAAAGCCAGATCACCGTACGTTTCAGGCTGGAGCGCAATCCGGACTCTGCGGCCGCCGATGTGCGCGACCGGGTTGCCCGGGTTCGAGCCAAGTTGCCGGTCGGTATTGATGAACCCGTGGTGGCCAAAGTCGAGGCAGATGCCAACCCCATCATCTGGCTGGCCTTGAACAGCGACACCCGGTCGGCCATGGAGATCACCGATCTGGCCAATATCGTGCTCAAGCCGCGGCTGCAGACCCTGCCGGGTGCTGCAGATGTGCGCATCGTGGGTGACCGCAAAACCGCCATGCGCGTGTGGCTGGATGTCGACCGTCTGGCCGGCTACAACCTGACGGCTGGCGACGTGGAGGATGCCATCCGGCGTCACAACGTCGAGGTGCCCTCCGGACGCATTGAAAGCATGCAGCGCGAATTCACGGTGGTGTCCAAAACCGCGCTGGACCAACCGGACCAATTTGAAGACATTGCCATCCGCAATGTGAACGGCTATCCGGTGCGTATCCGTGACGTGGGTCGGGTTGAACTGGCGCCTGTCAGCGAACGCACGTTGGTGCGGTTCAACGGTAAAAATGCAGTGGCCATGGGTGTCATCAAGCAGGCCACCGCCAACCCGCTGGATCTGGCGCGCGAGCTCAAATCACGCCTGACCCAGTTTCAGGAGTCCATGCCGCCGGATGTCACCATTTCCATCGGCTACGACAGCACCGTGTTCATCGAAAAATCCATCGATTCGGTCTATCGCACCATGCTCGAGTCGGTGCTGCTGGTGTCGCTGGTCATCCTGCTTTTCCTGCGAAACCTGCGCGCCAGTCTCATCCCGCTGGTGACCATTCCGGTGTCACTCATCGGCGCTTTCGCGCTGATGTACCTGTTCGGTTTTTCAGTCAACACACTGACCCTGCTGGCTTTCGTTCTGGCTATCGGGCTGGTGGTGGACGATGCCATCGTCGGTCTGGAAAACATCTTCCGGCACATCGAAGCGGGCATGAAACCGCTGGAGGCCAGCATCCGCGGCATCCGCGAGATCAGCTTTGCGGTGATCGCCATGACCCTGACGCTCACGGCGGTCTATGCGCCCATCGCCTTTGCAACCGGTCGCACCGGCCGCCTGTTCATCGAGTTTGCGCTGACGCTGGCCGGAGCCGTGCTGGTGTCCGGTTTTGTGGCGTTGACGCTGTCGCCCATGATGTGCGCCAAACTGCTTCGCCACGAAGAAAAGCACAGTGCTGCCTATCTCGCATTTGAGAGGGGGTTCGATACCATCAACCACGGCTACGATACGGCACTGGGTTGGGTGCTGAACCGGCGCTGGGTGGCCTATCTCACGGTTCTGGCAGTCGCTGGTGCTGCCGGTTGGCTGTTTACCAGCATGAAACGCGAACTGGCACCCCAGGAAGACCGGGGTGTGATCCTGGCCGTGATGGTGGGGCCTGATGGTGCCACCCCGGAGTTCACGGACCGCTATGCCCGCCAGTTTGAAGACATTGCCATGCAGCTGGACTACCGCGACCGTCTGTTCCTGCTCGCGGGCTCGCCCACGGTCAATCAGGCTCTGTCGTTTGTGCGCTTTGTCGACTGGTCCGAACGGCCCGTGACCACGCCCGAGATTGCCAAACAGATGTTTCCCAAGATGATGTCCATACCGGGCATGCTGGCCTTTCCGGTCATTCCGCCCGCTCTGGGTCAGAGTCCGCGCGAGCGTCCCATCAACTATGTGGTGCTCTCGTCTGACAGTTTTCAGGATATGCAGGGCAATATGCAGAAATTCCTGCAGGAAGTTCAGGCCAACCCAAAACTGGTGGCGGTGGACACCGACCTGAAGCTCAATCTGCCTGAGCTTCGTCTGCAGGTCGACCGCGACCGTGCGGCCGACATGGGTGTGCCGGTTGAGGCAGTGGGACGTGCCATCGAGAGCATGGTGGGCGGACGCCGCGTGACGCGCTTTAAAAAGTCGGGCGAAGAGTACGACGTCATTGTGCAACTGAAAGCCAGCGACCGCCGCAGCCCCACCGATCTGGCCTACATCTTGGTGCGTGCCACCAACGGTACCCTCATTCCCCTGTCCAACCTCATCAAGGGGCGAGAGACGGTCAATGCCCGTGAGTTGAACCACTTCGGCCAGCGCCGTGCCGTGACACTCACGGCCAATCTGGCGCCCGGTTACACGCAGGGTGAGGCGCTGACGTTTCTGGACAGCGTGGCTGCCAAGGTGTTTCCGGCGGGGTATGCAACGGACCTCACTGGGCAGTCGCGCGAGTTCCGCAGTGCATCGAGCAGTCTGGCATTGATTTTCGGTTTGGCCTTGCTCTTCATCTATCTGGTGCTGGCTGCCCAGTTCGAAAGTTTCACCGACCCGCTCATGATCCTGCTGACCGTTCCCCTGTCCATGACCGGTGCGCTGGCCGCCCTGCAGTTTACCGGCGGTAGTCTCAACGTTTTTTCGCAGATCGGCCTGGTCACCCTGGTAGGTTTGATCACCAAGCACGGC